>CAIWSO010000553.1 GCA_903915315.1 uncultured Spartobacteria bacterium
GCAAGGCCGCGTGGATGAAGCGTTTTTCGAGCCCCTGCCCCAGGAGGAGCTGGAGCGCCGGGGGGCGTGAAGCTGCTGCTCGACTGCCATGTTTTGCTCTGGGCCCTGCTGGCGGCCCAGAAGCTTTCGCCAGAGCTGCGCAATGCCCCGGAAGACGGCGATAACACGCTCCTCGGCAGCATCACTGCGATCAGGGTTTTCTGGTTACATACGAGCGCAGAAAGATGTTATTGCCTTATGCTCGGGTCGCACGGCCAATGCGCCTGGTTGTCACAGATTTAGGCATTAGTTTCGCATCCACCCGTTGGGACGCGGTGAGGACATCCGCGCGATTCAGGGATTGTTGGGCTATAGCGATGGGAGAGTTGCCCTGATTCACACCCATGTGCTCAACTGTGGCTCGATTGTGATGGGTAGACCTGCCGACCTTTTGTCACTTGGCGAACCCTTGTAGGCGGATCAGCCCATCAAACCCGGAATGGTTCCGACTTGCATGAACTGCTTGTCATCGCAAGTGATCTCACAGGTGCCTGCCGTGTGCCTCTCCCGCTTTTAGACGGCCAAATCGTCGGAGAAGGGGGTATTATGTGGATCAGGCTAAATACTGTAGGACGGTCTAGGTCAGACATGCAGGTGTTGCACGCTGTCACGGAACATCAAATGGTAGCTGCCTTCCTACCCGCAGAACTCAATTCGCCGAGGTGGAGGGAACACGTCATCAATGGCCTCGATGCCCAGGGCCGTAAGCAGAGTCTCATCGAGCATCCGGACCTGCAAAGCGATTTGGATAACGATGTGCGCGTGCAGGTGCTCCTTTGTATCCGCCAACAAACCCAGCGTTTGGCGAGCAAAATCTCCGTAGCTGGCTAACAGATATGCCCTACCCATATTGAAGCTCGCATGCAATGCCCAATGACTCGACCAGTAAGACTAACCGTTTGGACAAGATGACGCTGCCGAGCCCTACCCGTTGGTGCCCTCCACTTCGCTTCGGCGCAGCTTACCGCGGGCGCTAGCTGGCTTCGTTCCTGGGCCAATAAACACAGAAAGTTCACTTTCTGCTGCCTAATACATAACCCCGAAAGTCTTGATACAAATTACCCGTTGAGTTTTCAGGTGAATTGCATATGTGGAGACCTCAGCGCAGCCTTCAGGCTATTTTTAGATTTGCATCCTTGCTTTCTGCCCATTATGATCACAAAATAGCCGCGATCGCTGGCTTCAAGTTCGGCAATTCTTGCTCTATAGCTAAACAAGCATTATCGAGGCCAATCTCAAAGTAGGCCCTGGTTCCATGCTATGAGAAAAAACGCCCCTCATTCAGGAGTTTCGGTGATTTCTTTGTAAAATGGCTGAAATTCTTTCGTTTCAAGAGTTTCGGGCTGTTTATCCAATATGGCGGAATCAGTGCCCCGTTGCCGTCTTGCAGGGAAACGCCCCATCAAGCCATACAAAAATTCAAAACCCAAACCCAAATCTCATCCGTTTTCATCCGCTGCCTCCTCCGGCAGCTCACCGTATCTAATTCCCTCTTGTTCTCTCAACGCCTCCAATACCTTTGGCGTAAAGGGATTCTGCCCCAATCGCAACGCGTTTAACCATTCTCGACGTTCCCGTGCATCATCTTCAAGACCTAAAGATCTATACGGACATGTATGCATTGTGCTATCGCCTATTTTCTCCAAAACTGATTCAAAGTCTTCAATTGCGCCTTGCAGATCTCCCGTCAAAGCCCTCACCA
>CAIWSO010000554.1 GCA_903915315.1 uncultured Spartobacteria bacterium
GGTCTCGACCGGTGCCCTTGCTGGAGCATGGCGGCACCCGATCTCAAATTCAGCGTTCAGCGATCACGATTTCGATTGTTCTGAACCTCGTGGTGCTTGGTTTTTTCAAATACTTCAATTTCGGGGTTGAGAGTTACAACGCGCTCGCCCAGTCGATGGGATTGGAAAGTTGGCAGTGGAATACGTTTTTTGAAGTAATTCTTCCTCTCGGGATCAGCTTCTACACGTTCCAAGCCATGAGTTACACCATCGATGTCTATCGCGGTGAGGCGCGCGCGATGGCGAGCCTGGCTGATTTTTCCTGCTTCGTCTCGATGTTCCCCCACCTCGTGGCCGGACCGATTCTGAAATTCTCTTTTCTGGCCGATCAAATCGAAAGCCGATCGTTGACCATGGAGAAGTTTGCGCGTGGGGTGGCATTTCTCTCGCTCGGGTTTTCCAAAAAAATCCTTCTGGCTAATCCCTGTGGCAAGATCGCTGACCTCACCTTTCTCAATGGATCGCCGAATATCCTTGATGCTTGGTATGGCGCGGTGGCTTATGCGTTCCAGATCTACTTCGACTTCAGTGCCTATTCGGATATGGCGATTGGGCTTGGACTCATGCTCGGCTTTGTTTTTGCCAAAAACTTCGACTCGCCGTACCAAGCGAAATCCATCACCGATTTTTGGCGGCGTTGGCACATCTCGCTTTCGAGTTGGCTTCGCGATTACCTCTACATTCCCCTTGGGGGCAACAAGCGCGGAGCTGTCCGCACCTATATCAATCTACTTCTCGTCATGCTCATCGGCGGGCTCTGGCACGGAGCCTCGTGGAACTTTGTGATTTGGGGAGGGATTCATGGCACGGCATTGGCATTGGAGCGCTACTATCGAAACAACGCGGTCTTCCGCTGGATTCCAGCCTTCCTTCAAACAGCCTTCACCTTTTTTATCGTGGTTTTCGCTTGGGTTTTCTTTCGTGCGAAAGACTGGCCCTCCGCTCTCGCCTATTGTCGCAGTCTGACGGGATGGGGGGAGTCTTCCGATGGGGCGGCATTGCTGGGTGGGATCATTTGTCAACCCTACTACCTTGGCAGCTTCCTCCTCGCCGCATTGGTGGTGTGGATGGGACCACAGACTTGGGATTGGACTCGGGTGCTCAACTCGGGAAAAGTCGCCGTGCTTATCGCCCTATTCTGGCTTTCGATTATCGTGATGACGACGCAGGCCTACAATCCCTTCATCTATTTTATCTTCTAAGCCGTGATGCCGCCAAAAATTGATAATAGCAGGGAGGAGGCAGCGGTTCGCGAGGTCGGGGTCACTACGATTTCATTGAAGCTTCAGAAGCTTATGGTTGGAGCATTTCTTTTTACCCTGCTATCGGTACCTTTAGTTCAGATTGCCATCGAATTCTCCGCGCAGGAATGGCCTCGTTGCTTTCAAATCGTGCGTGCGATTCCGAACGTCGCAAAAGTCATCGGCGAATCCTCCTCCTTAGTATCGGGAATTTCCGCTGCGAACGAATCCCTCAAAAGAGATTTTAAAAACTACGAGAAGACCCTTGAGGACGAATCTTTCCTTATGCGGCGGACCTTGCCGGTGGCGCAGCATTGGACCCTGCGATACCTCGGCCTCGGTAACGAAAAAGTCTACCCTGGTCGCGAGGGAGGGTTGTTTTACCGTCCGGATGTGGATTATGTCGCGGGGCCGGGATTTCTTAATCCGACCGAGCTGCGCCATCGTCCGAATTCCGCCAACCCGCTCCCCGCGCTCCTGAGATTTCGTGATGACCTCGCCGCGCGTGGGATCCGCCTTATCCTAGTGCCCGTGCCGCTCAAGCCCGTTGTCGATCCCGAGTTTCTAGCTGGCTCGATCCCGAGTCAGCCGCTGCAAAACCCTTCTTTTGACGATTTCCTCGAGCAACTGCAAAAAAATGGGATCGAGTTTGTCGATGCCTCCCAAGCGATCCTTGATGAGAAGCGCTCGACCGGACGTCCTCAGTTTTTGAAAACCGATTCGCATTGGACTCCCTCCGCCATGGAACGCGTGGCACGGCAAGTCGCAGAGAAAATTTCGTTACCGAATGACTCTCGCACATGGACGCGCGGTAAACCGCAGTCCGTCCGTAATCACGGGGATCTGGTCGCCATGCTCCGGCTTTCCGACCCCGCTGCGATCTTTCCCTTGGAGGAAGCGCTCATCACCCCTGTGGTAGGCCCTGATACCGCCGCATGGGCCCCAGATCCCGCTGCAGAGATATTGCTGCTCGGCGACAGCTTCAGTAACATTTACTCGCTCGAAGATTTGGGCTGGGGATGTTCGGCGGGATTCGCAGAGCACCTGAGCTTGGCCCTGCAAAAGCCGCTGGACCGCATTGCGATTAACGCTGGTGGAGCCTTCACCACCCGCCAGACGCTGGCTCGCTCGCCGGAGCGCCTCGAAGGGAAGAAGATTGTGATTTACGAATTTGCCATGCGCGACCTTGCCTCTGGCGATTGGAAAGTTCTTCCGCTACCCGAATCGAAGCCTGTTGTTGAAAAGCAAAGTCCTTCACGAACGAGCCTCGTTGGCACAATCAAGGATATCACACGCGCGCCCAAGCCCGGTTCCGTGCCCTACAAGGATCTGATCGTTTGCATTCACCTCACGGATATCGATGGAGATTCGCCAGCTGAGGCGCTGGTGTTTCTGCATGGAATGAAAAACAACATCCCGACAGAGGCGGGTTCGCTCAACCCAGGCGACCGAATCCGGATTCAGTCCGTGCCGTGGAGTCGTGTGGAGGACAAATACGGGGCCTTTAATCGCAAAGAAATCAACGGCCCAGCGGCGGAGTTGGAGGATATTTTCTGGTCGGAAGAAATCCCCGAATCTGAGCAGTAATCCCATTCTTTTGGACAGCAGTTCCAGATACGAATAATGACTGCTTTCTCGCGAAGAACAAAAAAAACCGGAGTCTACGGGGCTCGAACCCGCAACCTCCGCCGTGACAGGGCGGCGCTCTGACCAATTGAGCTAAGACTCCTAAGAGGGCGTAGATAGTAGGCGTGGATGCCTAGTGGGTGCAATCCTTTTGTTCAATAAATTTCCACCGGCGATCGCTTGCCATCCTCGGGGCTGCGCTGGGCGGCTTTTTCGGGGCCGAGAACGGCGATGCGGAGATCGAGGATTTCGGCATCGACGGCATGAAAGGATTCCAAGCTGAAGGGTGTCGGGGCGGCGAGCTTGGCTTTGCAACGCGCGACGGATTCGAGAGCGGCATCGAGCTTTTTGCCCATCGAATCGATGGCTTTTTTCGCAGTGGCCGCCATTTCCACGCGATGGCAAATCATGAGGAGGTCATTGCCGACCTCAATGCCGAGGCGCATGGTTTCATCAAATCCGTAGTGGTTCAAAATCGCGCCCATGTCGAGATCGTCTGTCATGACGAGACCTTCGAAGCCCATGTCTTTGCGGAGTAGGTCGCGGATGATCACGGGGGAGAGCGACGCGGGGCGATCCACGGGATCCAAGCCGGAGACGGCAATGTGGCCGATCATCATGCTGTCGACGGAGTGAGCGAAATGGCGGAAGACAGCGAGTTCATGGGCTTCCATGAGATCGCTCGATCGCTCAATGCGCGGGAGTTCATGGTGGGGGTCGAGGCCCGCTGAGGCGTAACCGGGAAAGTGCTTGCCGCAACTCAACACGCCGGTGGCGCGGAGACCATCATTGAAGGCGCTGGCTTTTTGAATCACCTCGGCCACATCGCGACCGTAGCAACGGCCACGGAGCGAATTGTCGGCTTCGTCGTCGAAGGAAATATCGAGAACGGGACAGAGGTCGAGATTGAATCCAAATAGGCGAAGGATCCGTCCGGTAATGTCACCATGGCGGCGGATGAGATCGAGGTCTCCGCAGTCGCGGAGTTGCTGGGCGTTCGGTGGCTCGTTACCGATCAGCTTGAGTCGGGAAACGCGGCCCCCTTCCTGATCGATCGTGATGATCGGTTCCACCTTGCTGAGATCACGAAGATCGTCGATGAGCTTGCGGAGTTGCGCGGGGGACTGAATGTTGCGTCCGAAGAGAATGAAGCCGCCAGGCTGGACCTCGCGGAAGAGGCGGGCGGATTCGGAATCGAGTTCGGCGCCGGGGACACCGACGAGCAGGAGTTGACCAGGATTGTGAGATGGCATATCGACGGGAAACCAGATTTTATACGGTCTGTCGAAATGATTTCATCACAGAACATCGGATTATTTGGCGGAAGCTTCGATCCTATCCACCACGGACATCTCATCTTGGCGCGGGATGCGATGGAAAAACTCGGCCTCGAGCGTGTCATTTTCATCCCCGCAAATATCTCTCCCCACAAGTTGGATCGTCCTCCGGTGTCCGCCGCCCTGCGTTGCGAGATGGTGGAGGCAGCTATCGAGGGTGAGGCGGGTTTGTTCTGCGATCGCTGCGAAGCCGAAAGGTCTGGGCCGTCCTTCGCGGTGGATACTGTGCGGTTGATGATGAAGCGATTTCCGAGTGCACGTTTTTTTTATTTCATCGGCGAGGACAATGTGGCGGATCTGGGAACTTGGAAGGAAATCGATGATCTGCGCGGGTTGGTGAGCTTCGTGGTCCTGGCTCGGGGCGGGTTTTCCAACGAAGGCGGTTTCCCAGTGATCTCGCGAAATGTGGATATTTCGTCGACGAATATCAGGAATCGCATTGCCGATGGCCTCTCCGTGCGTTATTTGCTCCCTGACTCCACATGCAAAATCATCCAACAATATCGACTCTACCGGAATGAATGATCCGGAAAACATAGCCCGCACGTGTGCGGCAGCGGCCGCTGACAAGAAGGCGGGGGATATCGTATTGCTCGATATGCGCGACATTTCAGGGTTCACCGATTTCTTTTTGATCTGCTCGGGATCTTCCGAGCCGCAGTTGAAGGCGATTGCGTCATCGATGCGCGAAAGGGTGAAGGAGATTCACCAGACGAGGCCGATTTCCGAGGATGGCTATCCCGGCAGCCAGTGGGTCGTGATCGATTTTGGCTCCGTGATTTGCCACATCTTTTTGGAGTCCCGTCGTGAGTTTTACGACCTCGAAGGTCTCTGGAGCGACGCCAAGCGCGTGAACGTGGAGGGGTAACATGGATCAGGTGGAGGATGTCGAAATCGAGTGTCCCTATTGCGGGGAAACATTTGGCATTCTCGTCGATACCAACTATGCCTCCTTGGAAATGATCGAGGATTGCTCGGTTTGCTGTCACCCGATCCAGCTGAGTCTACGTTTTTCTGGAGGTGAAATCGTCTCTCTCGAGGCGAAGACATCCTGATGTCGAATGATGGCTGCTTTTTTGTTTGATCGCCCGGGAAGCCCCGCCACGCTTCCGGCCAAGGTTTTTTCCACCCTGCTCCTACTTCTCGGGTATTCCGTTCTCTGTTGGTTGGCGTTCTCAAATTCGATTCAGAACTGGGACAAGGCCTGGGCTTATCGAGTTACATTTTTGGAGGGATGGGCGGGAACGATCGGCATTTCCGCTGTCGCGTTGATCCTGAGCACGATGATCGGCGTGTTGGCGGCTCTGGCTAGGAGATCCCGATTTTTGCCGTTGCGTTACTCCGCCATTGCGTATGTGGAGACGATCCGCGGACTGCCTCTCGTGGTATTAGTGCTTTTCGGCTTTTATGGAGTCGCAAATGCGGTGGGGTGGAATGACCGGATTTCCGTGGGCATCCTGATCCTCTCCCTTTTCAGCGGCGCCTATATCTCAGAAATGATTCGGGCTGGCATCGAGAGTGTCGGGCGTTCGCAATGGGATAGTGCGCGGGCAATCGGACTCACGTCCGAACAGACCTATCGTTTTGTGATTTTTCCTCAGGTCGCACGACAGATCTTGCCGCCGTTGGCGGGGCAGTTTTCCTCCCTTATCAAAGATTCGTCATTGCTCTATATCATTGGCATATCCGAGCTGACCTTCGTGGCGAACCAGGTGAATTCGGCGACGTATAGCACGTTTGAGAGTTTTATCCCGCTGGGATTTTGCTATCTTGTCCTAACTTTGCCTATTTCCCTTTGGAGTCGATATCTGGAGGGCAGGGTGCGTTATGAATCGTAAATCTTTTCCATTCTTTTTACTGATGCTGCTCTCAGGTTGTGTGTCCGTCGAGGTGTTCGATCAGAACGATCCGCCCGAGTATATCGTGAACCAGCGGGCGGATTTCTTTAAGCACGGACCGGCTCAGGCATTCCCTCCCGAAAAAATCAACAAAGACACCTATCTGAATGTGCTGAAAAAAGATTCCGGTTTCGCCTTTGTTCGGCTTTTGGACAAGCGCACGGGATACATCGCTTGGAGCGAATTGCGCGCGGCGCCTCCGCCGGTTCCTGAGGTCCCGTTTGACCCTGTCTCGGTGGATGAGATTGTCGAGGTTCCGCTTCCCGACTTCAATCTGGTGCCAGACGAACTCTCTTCGGAGAAGAGGAAGCCGTGAAGGTCGCCCTGAATAGTGTGACCAAGGCGTTCGGCAGGCATCGCGTTCTGGACACCGTGACCTTTGAGTCCGAATTTGACCACACACTGGCGCTCATCGGTCCCTCGGGCGGCGGAAAATCCACGCTTTTGCGTTTACTTGCAGGCTTGGACATTCCCGACAGCGGCTCTCTCTTTGTCAATGGGGCCGAGTTGCCCCAAGACGAGGGAGCCCTTCGCCGATACCGTCGGAGGGCAGGTATTGTTTTTCAGGCTTACAATCTCTTTCCGCATCTGAGTGCATTAGAAAATCTGCTTCTTCCTCTCACGAAGGTTCATCATCTCGGTCGGCCCGCTGCGCTGGAGCGTGCCCATGCCGTCCTGCGCCGATTCCAATTGCAGGACCATACCCACAAGCAGCCCGCGCTACTCAGCGGCGGGCAGCGTCAGCGGGTGGCCATCGCGCGCGCCTTGGTGACGGAACCCGACTTCCTGCTCCTCGATGAACCGACCTCGGCTCTTGATCCCGAAATGACGGCGGAGGTGCTTGATGTGATCGACGAGTTGAGGGAGTCTGGGACACCGATCATCCTAGTCACCCATGAAATGGGCTTCGCCCGCCGCTCCGCCGATCTAGTGGCTTTTGTTTCGCGTGGCGGTATTCAGGAATGCGCGTCTGCCACCGAGTTTTTTTCAGCGCCCCGATCCGAGGAAACAAAACGTTTCCTCGAGAAAATTCTGAAATACTGAATCGGGTATGTTGCTCGATTCTGATCGGGGTGCGCCCGCTGGGGTCTTTTATGCTCTTTCCCAGTACGGGAATCTGCGGTATGTGCTGAGGAGAGTTTAACGATTTTCATGCCGAAAGAACGCCTACGCCTTAACGAACTGGATCAGTCGAAATCCCTCACGCAGGAGGAATACAAAAGCCAGATCAAGCAATACCAACTCGAGCTTCTGTCTATGCAACTCGAGCTGCATGAAAAAAAGATCCCCGTTGTTTTCGTGCTCGAGGGACCGGATGCGGCGGGGAAGGGCGGCGCAATCAAGCGCGTCGTTGAGCGACTCGATCCCCGCTTGATTCGCGTCTATTCGATCAACAAACCGACGTCGGAGGAATTTGCGCGTCATTATATGTGGCGGTTTTGGTCGAAGCTACCTCCGCGCGGCGAGTTCGCCATCTACGATCGCTCTTGGTATGGACGTGTGCTGGTGGAGCGTGTCGAAGAGTTTTGCACACAGGCGGCATGGCAGCGTGCTTACAACGAAATCAACGAATTCGAGCGTTTGCTTGTCGATGATGGCACTGTCCTCATCAAGATCTGGCTCCACATCACCAAGGACGAGCAACTGACCCGATTCAAGTGTCGGACAGCGGATCCCTATAAACATTGGAAGATTGGCGACGAGGACTGGCGGAATCGCAAGCGCTGGAGTGAGCATATCGTGGCTGCGGAGGATATGTTTGAAAAAACCA
>CAIWSO010000555.1 GCA_903915315.1 uncultured Spartobacteria bacterium
AGTGAAAACAGTTATTTTTTTCAAATTGGCAGATTGATTTGGGAAGAATGTTTTTTGAATCTCCGTGCGATCTTGAGTCTTTTACTCGGTACCGACAATTATATCCTTGCGGCGGGATTCAGGGGTCACTTTCAGATCGGTCACCTTCCCGTTCTCGACGCGTCCTTCGACGGTGGTGTTTTTCGGGGCGTGGAGTTTGAAGCTGGCGTTCCAGTCCTTCGGCCAGGCTGGAGTCAGGCGGATCGTGTCGCCGTCGCACTGCATGAGCATGCGCTGCAGGGCGATCAAGGTCACCGAGCCCTGGCATTGGTCAGGCGTGCCGTCGAAGTTCGGACCCCAGAAAGCGGGAAACCTTGAGGGCTTGTGCGGCATCTGGCCGATCAATGTCGGTTCGGTTGCGTTCCTCACGACATAGCCCTTGGCCTCATCGGTCAGGCCGAGCAGCGCGGCTTGGATGGAATCCTGCCGCCAACCGCCAGTGGCCTTAACCAAGCGCCGGTTCCAAGTTTCGAGTGCGACTTCCCGGTCTGGCTTGCCAAGGCCGTAAGTGCGGTAAGGAAAGACGGCGTAGAGTTCGGGGTTCTCCGAGTTTCTTTTATCAGAGAAAGTGCGGGCGGGCAGAATCCATTTCTTCCCGTTCTCCTCCGCCATGGGAGTCTCGGGCAACTCCGCGAGGAAGCGGGTCCATTTCGCGCGCTGCTCTGGCGTGGTGAGTGACTCGGGCAATTCCAGCAAGCGGGTGAGCACCGTGCGCAGGCCGACAATCACGGGCGCCGGATCCTCGGCGGTGTGCCAAGTTTCCAAGCTCATGGCCGGCGCGAAGCGTGGCTTGCCGGGTTCGGGCTTCGGGTAGTGTTGCTCGTAAAAAGTCACCACCCCATCCGCGATCGGAACCAGCGTGTTCTTGGCAAACTCGTCGCTCGGAGCGTGCGCGTAGCGGTCGAGCATCATCTGCGAAAGCTCGTTCCCGCTGTCCCAATATCGGCGGATAAAGGCATTGGCGGGATAGAACTCCGGATTGTTGTATCCGAAGTCGCCCTGCTTGTTCAGGCCCCACGGGTGTATGGTTTCAGAACAAAAAATCCCGTCGTGATTGAAGTAGGTTTTCGTGCGCTCCTTTAGCAACGGCAAAGCCTCGCGATACATCTTCCAGAGCGGCTCCATCTGGTCGTAATCCCCAGAGTAGAGCATCGCCCAATACGGTTCGCGCGTGTTTTGAAACCAGTAGCAACCACCCCACCGGCGCCAGTCCGGACCGAACTCCTTAATGTCGCCTTTTTTGTCCATAAAGCCATCCACCGTGAACAGCGAGCCATTGAACTTGATCGGGTAGGATCCACGCGCGGCCCCGGCCTGAATCCAGCGCTGAAGCGCATAGGCGCGGCCCACGGCCTTGGCCTCCTCCGTGCCCTCTGGAAAAATCCAACTGCGGTTCCAGAAATCCTTCCACCATTGCTCATGGGCGGGGCGTGCCACGGCGGCGGCGATCTGGTCGTTGGCGGCGCGAAGTTTTTCGAGTTGCAAGACCCATGCGGCGGCCTCGGGCGTTTGCGCGGTGAGCGCGTGGATGCGGATATCGAGGGACTTCACCGGCGCGGCGGTGGAAAGAGTCCTCTCATCCTTCGTGACCAATCCCTCCCCGGCGATCAGTCCGCCGAAGGTGAGGTTCAACAGCGGGTCTTGGAATTTGCCCACCGCATGGCCCAGATGCTGGTTTTTCAAGGTGTCGGCAAAAATGCTCTCGGTGTTGCGGTAATACCACCGGATGGTGTTGTCCTCCGTTGGCAGAATCGTGTCGCCGCGAAGGGCCTCGGCAGCAGCCTCCGTGTTGGTTTTTGCTTTATCCGTGTGCTGCGTTGGACGATTGGTGTAGGTCTCCTTCGGCCAATGCTCCAGAGCGACCTGCGCGGTGAACGCCTCGGCGCCCTTGATCTGGACATTCACCACCGGGCGGTTGGCATCGATCCAGAAGTCCACCGTGGTTTTGTCCTCCCCTGTGCCGGATTCCACCACGATGCAGCCACGGGCCAGATCGAGTTCCTGACGGAACGGGCGACCGTCGCGGACGAACGGCTTGTCGAGCCGGATGCGCACTCGGCCGAGCTTGAGGAGTTCCTGATCGGCATCCCACGAGTCGCTTTTGGAGAGGTAGAAAACCAGATCCCCACTCGGCTCCACCCAGAAATTCGCGGCAAGGTCACCGTTGCCAATCGGCATCGAGCCGTGCATATCCGCGCTGGGCGAGTCCCACACGACATTG
>CAIWSO010000556.1 GCA_903915315.1 uncultured Spartobacteria bacterium
CCTGCCCGTTTTTAGTCTGGAAAAGATGGCACGCGGAGACGCGGAGATCGCGGAGGTAAGACCAATGCGCGGCCAAGGTAGGGGCAGATCGCCGAGATGCCCTAAGATTCCGGCGCGTTGCGCGAAGACGGGAAGGCGGCTTTGCCGCTCAAGTGGGTCGTTTCAGCGAAACAACCCTACCCGTTTTTGGTCCGGAAAAGATGGCACACGGAGACGCGGAGATCGCGGAGGTAAGACCAATGCGCGGCCAAGGTAGGGGCAGATCGCCAAGATGCCCCAAGATTCCGGCGCGTTTAGCGTAGATGGGGGCGGCTATGCCGCTTGAGTGGGTCGTTTCGGCGAAACACCCCTACCCGTTTTTAGTCCGAATACGATTGTGCCCTACAAGCAATCTTGCCGTCGTGCGTTTTTTTAACCGCCCTATCCTGACAAGTCAGGAGTTATCGCGCTGATCGAGGAATCGAAGGTAAAACGGCAGAGAGTTTCGGGAAGGGGCTTTTTTTGAGCACAAGTTGACTCGATGAGAAAAATGGAGTAAAAAATAAAAGATGCCAAAGATCTCAGAGTTTTTTGGGATTGAAATTGTTTTCAATTATCGCGGCGAACACAACCCACCTCATTTTCATGCACGCCACTCAGGCAGGGAAGGCGTGTTCGCTATTTCTCCTCTGGCCTATTTACACGGAGACTTGACCCCCAAGGCGATTGCTTTGGTGGTCGAATGGGCCTCCCAACACGGCACTGAACTCGAATCCTGCTGGAAACTTGCGAGGGATATGCAACCTATCCCTAAAATCGCACCACTCGAATAGCTCATTATGATCAGTTCTTTAAAAGAAAATGCCTTTCGCCTTTCGTCCGCGCAGTCCATTTCAGGTTACGTTGTTCGCTTGTCTTTTGAAGACGGGAAAGAGTTCGATCTCGATCTGACAACAGATCTGGACTCCCTGACCGGCCCGCTTGTTGATCCTCTCAAAGATCCAGGTGTGTTTTCAAAACTCTGCGTCGAATATGGAGCCTTGGTTTTTCCTACAGGGCTGGACTACGGAGCAGATGTCCTCAGGGTGTGGTGCGAGAATGGCGGCATCACAGACCAAAAGCACACTGATCAACTGATCTCCCTTTATCGCCCTGCAAATCCCCCGTGGTCTGCAGCCGCTTAACCAAGACCCCACATATCAGGTGAAGCTATGTTCGGCTTGGGACCCGTCAGTTTTCAGTCCGGAGTGGAAAATCAGAAATGGGCGGCCAAGGTAGGGGCAGATCGCCGAGATGCCCCAAGATTCCGGCGCGTTGCGAGACTGCGGCTTGGCAAGGCAGGCGCAAAAGTGGGTCGTTTCGGCGAAACAACCCAGCCGGTTTTTATTCTCCGTACCTTCGTGTGTGCGCTTTATTACGGAAGTCGGCAGCGGCTTGCCGTCTCTACCCCGCGGCTGGCACGAGCAATCGCAGACCGGCGGTTTTGGCCAGAGATCTCTGCCGATCATCGAAGGAGACAAAAACATCCGCGCGAAGTTCGCACGCGCAGGCCACATGCATTACATCCAAAGTGCGGGTGCCGAGTTTCATGCTGTGGCGGGACAACAAACGGAATCGCTCCATGAGTGCGGCGCGGTCCAGCATAGGAAAGATATACAAACCCCGCTCCTTGCGCGAACGAAAGAGGGCCAACTGGGCCTCGGCTTGCGAGGCGGTAATATCACGCCAAAATACTTTTAATCGGAGTGCATTATTCAGCTCCGCCTCCTGCAACTCCCAAACGGGCAAAGGGTCGCTTTGGCCAGCCACTTGGGCTTGAACCCACTCGGATCCCTCCTCGCGCAGGTAAAGTTTCAGGAGGGCGCTTGTGTCGAGATACAACATGTCACCACCGGCCACCGCGATCTCTTGAAATCGTTTCCGTGACCGAGACACCCTTATTGGGAATGGCTGTGGCCAGATGATCATCCCACACGACGCGTTGATGACCGCCCGCTGGAACCAAGCGGACTCTGGGTTTCCCGCGATTCAAAACCTCGATAATCTCACCATTGGCCACCTGCTCCTCAACCAGCGACCAGTGCGCTTTCATTTCGCGAACGGTGATTGTTTTCATGCAAGAAGTCTATTTTATGTTTTACAATATGTAAAACATAATTTTGACGAACTGAGATTTTTCGATGCAATCCATCCACAGATTGCACAGATTTTCGCAGATGGAAAAGCGAGAATTTGAGACCGGAGACCGGAAAGAGTCTCACGCGGAGGGGCGGGGACCGTGTGCAGCAAATCCACCCGCATCTTCTAATACCATTGTCACTTTGAAATTAGACTTTGCAGCGCAAAAGAAGGGGGGACGGCCGTCTCGGCCGTGTTGAGACTGGGCCACTTGCTCGCACCCTGACCATCGCAACCAAGGAGCACGCCAACGCACACAGGCGGTGCCTCCGGCTCGTAGAGCCTACGGATCGGAGAGACGCGCTGTGCCCCTCTCCTAAAATCCAACTGCTAGCTGTTTTTGGTATAAAAACCAGGGGCTCATTCGCGCCGATCAGTGATTATTGAGGTTCGACCCGGGGCGCTGGAGGCGGATTTTTTCGAGAAGAGAGGGCATTTTTCCCACCGCGTAAAGCGGGAGTGAGTGTAAAAAATAGCGACTGCCGAGATCGCTGCCTTTTTTGTTTGTGACTTTGGTATCGATCTCCTGCAGGGAGGGCGGCGAAAGATCAAAGCGCACGGCGTGACTAAGACGACGCCGACCGCAGAAAAGATGAAGCGATTTCAATGAACCGCTTTTGCCCGCCTTGACCTCCACAGGGAGCATAAGAATGCCCTGCGAGACGACGAAGTCGACTTCGGCGTTCGCGTTTTTGCTTTCGTTGAGCCAGTAAAACAACTCGGGAGGGGTTGCAAGGGTGGTATCGAGATAGAGGTGCTGGGCGATGAACTGCTCTGCGAGAGGTCCTTCATTCACCAATGTGCGCTCCTCGAGGCCTTGGACATCAAGCCAGTCCTGGCCGAGCAGTCGGCTCAAGAGACCGACATCGAGAAAAAAAAGTTTGAAGGTGCGGAGGCTCATTCCGGCACGCAGAGGAATCCCGGCGCAATCGCTGGCGTAAACAGGCAACACAAGCTGGGCCTTGATGAGTAGCTCTAGAAGCCGTCTGGCATGCGCGCTTGTAGCCTCAGGCAGCAGGTGCACATATTTCGTTTTTTTCCCAAGACTCAACGGCAGGTTACGAAAAAGGCGTTGCATGTCGGCCAGGTCCACCCCGCGGGCATACTTGGAAAAGTCATCCACATAGGTGTTGAGAATCCCATTCTGAATACTCGCAACGGCGGCAAGATCCTGAGTCTCCGCAAAGCATTTCACGGCTTCGGGCATGCCTCCGGTCAGGAGAAACTGGCGCTGGCGATTCAGAAGTCTTTTATGAGCCTCTTGGGGCAAGGGCGTGTCTAGGGACATGGATTCCAGCCACTCCATCGAAGCAGGGTCGACGGCCTCAAGGAACTCGCTGAAACTCATGGGCTGCAAAAAAAGATATTGAATCCTGCCGACAGGCATCGAAAACGCAGCTTGGTTCAGGGCAAACTCCAGCAAGGAACCCGCTGCAATGATGGGCAAGGCAGGCCGCTCTTCGTAAAAATATCGCAAACTCTCGATCGCATGTGGCGTGGCTTGGATTTCATCCAGAAACAGCAATGTTTGCGGACCAACGCGCTTGCCAGCAATGGCCTCCAGATTACTCAAAATCAGATTGATATCCAAAGAAGCAAAAACCCGATCCATATCCCGATGCCTCTCCAGATTCACCTCGAGCAAATCCAGTCCCTGATCCGCCGCAAAAAGCCGCACCAGCGTGGACTTCCCGACCTGTCTCGCTCCCCTTAATATCAGTGGCTTTCGACCTTTCGCGCCAAGCCAAGTGTTCAATATGGGCACGACTTTTCGCTTCATAAAAGTGATTTACCATTAGCTTTCCGGAGAATCAATATTAAAATACCATTGGTATAATATTTTAGGTCTCGGTTTTTATGGGTGGTTGCGTGAAGCGAACGGAAAGACAGCGGGAATGCGAGACCGGAAAGGGGCTCGCGCGGAGAGGCGGGGATCGCGGAGGGGGAAACCGGAAAATGGAGAGCTGATGGCGGATGGCA
>CAIWSO010000557.1 GCA_903915315.1 uncultured Spartobacteria bacterium
ACATTTGTGAATTGGGAAAGGACATCGCTGTTGGTTTGTTTAGCGACATCATCCGGCTCGGTTGCGGAGTTGAGAATCAAGCCCGGGCACTCGAGTCCGCGAGCACGGATACTCTCGATCGTAAGCAGGGCGTGATTGATGCAGCCGAGTTTATTGGCCACGATGGGGATCACCGGCAGGGCAAATCGGCAGGCGACGTCGGCGAGGGTTTCCGTTCCGGTCACAGGAACCAGCCACCCACCCGCGCCTTCAACTAGGATCGATTGTCGGGTTGCGGCTACGCCGTTGAACCAAGACTCGAGATCATCAAGCGAAATGGCGCGCTGCTCCAGGGCGGCTCCGACCAACGGTGCGGCGGGCGTGCGTAGCCAAATGGGATTGATTTCGTCCATCGTCAGAACACCACCAGAAGCCTCGCGAAGGATTGCCACATCATCACGTTCGCCCGAACAAAGTGGCTTGAGCGCGACGGTATCGAAGCCCGCCTTACGAAGGGCACGGGTCAGCAACGCAACGACAAAGGTTTTGCCGACGCCGGTATCCGTACCGGTAATGAAAGCCCTCATGAACGGGGAGCTGTGAGCTCCAGAAAGACACTCTCCAGCGAGCGCTGGGGCTGGCGGGCGGCTACGAGTTTGGCGCCGGATTTGTTGATGAGTTGCTCCATTTGCTCACGGAGCTCGGGCGTGGCATTTTCCACAATGAATTGGGTCTGACCCTCCACGCGCACGAGTTCATCGAGGCTCCCTTCGCGGATCATTTCGCCGCGGGCCATGATGCCGACGCGGTCGCAGATTTCCTGCACCTGCTCGAGAAGATGAGATGTAAGGAGGACGGTTTTGCCGCGTTTTTTGAGATCAAGGATGAGGTCGCGGATCTGGTGGGATCCGGCAGGGTCCACTCCGGCCGTGGGTTCGTCCAGGATGACGAGACTCGGATCCTGAATGAGAGCCTGCGCCAAGCCGATGCGTTGCAGCATGCCTTTTGAAAAGCCAGCCACGCGGCGGTCACGGGCGTCACTGAGACCAACCAGATCGATCAGTTCCTCCGCCCGCTTTTTCAGCGCCGATCCGCGCATCCCGCAAATGCGACCATAGAAAACCAGCGTTTCGGTGGCCGTGAGAAATTTGTAGAAATAGGGATTTTCTGGCAGGAAGCCAACGTCGCGCCGACTGCGGTATTCTCGGCTGTCCTTCCCGCAAATGAGGGCCCGACCATGATTGGGCTTCACCAATCCCAAAAGCATCTTGAGTGTCGTGCTTTTCCCGCAACCATTAGGGCCAAGAAGCCCATAAACCTCGCCAGGCTGAACGGTGAGACTGAGATTGCGAACCGCCATTATGCGCCTGCGGCGAAGCGGGACGGGAAAAATCTTCGTGATATTCTCGATTTGGACGGCGGGTATGCTCATGAAACAATGTGAAAGCCGCGAAGGCCTGCGGGAAGAGGGATTTCAGATGACGATTCCAGCGTGATGTGGCCCTTGAGGGAGCTTGTGCGAATACCCTCGAGAAAGCCCTTCACCTCGCTGGCATCTCCGCTTGCAACAAGTTCGACACGGCCATCGGGCAGGTTTTTGACTGATCCCGAGACATCGTATTCGCGTGCGAGATTTTTGACTAAATAACGGAATCCAACACCTTGAACGTGCCCCTCGTAGTGAACTTGAATCGTCTTCATGAGCGGATCTGACCACTCCCGCGGATGAGATATTTATAGGTCGTTAATTCCTCGAGCCCCATGGGACCGCGGGCATGGAGTTTGTCGGTACTGATGCCGATCTCCGCTCCAAATCCAAACTCGCCGCCATCCGTGAAGCGCGTCGACGCATTCCAATAAACCGTGGCGGAGTCCACCGCAGCCAAGAATTCTTCTGCGGTGGCGGTGTTGCTGGTGATGATCGCATCGCTATGGTGCGAGCCATAAGTCTCAATGTGGGTGACGGCCTCTTCAAGGCTACCGACAATCCGAAACGAAAGAATGAGGTCAAGGTATTCGGTCCGCCAGGAAGCGTCGTCCGCCTCGCTGAAGTTGGGGTATTCGAGCCGGGCGAGAATTGCACACGCTTCGGAATCGGCGCGGATTTCGACCTTTTGCTTTTGTAAATCTGGTGCGGCCAAACGCAAAAAATCCTCCACCACGTCGCGGTGAACAAGCAGCGTTTCAACGGCATTGCAAACCCCAGGGCGCTGGCATTTGCCATTGATTAAAATGGCGGTCGCCATTTTCAGATCTGCATCGCGGTCAACGTAGACGTGGCAAACTCCATCGTAGTGCTTGATCACAGGCATACGCGCGGAGGAAACAACGGCCTCGATGAGCGAGTGACCGCCACGGGGGATGATCACGTCCATGTATTGATTCATCGCCGCCATGATTTTCACGGCCTCACGATCCTTGGTGGGAATGAGCTGAACGGCGCCGTCTGGCAATCCCGCACGGGCTCCGCCAGCTTGAAGCGCACTGGCGATCGCAAGGTTCGAGGACAACGCCTCCGACCCGCCCCGCAAGATCACCGCATTGCCGGTCTTGAGGCACAAGACAGCGGCATCCGCCGTTACATTCGGACGGGACTCGTAGATGATGCCGATGACGCCGATCGGGGTGCGGATTTTCGAAATTTCGATACCGTTCGGACGAGTCCAGCAGCGCAGGATTTCGCCCACGGGGTCGTTGAGACTGGCCACCTGCCTGATGCCGGCAGCCATATCCGCAATGCGCTTTTCTGTGAGTCTCAGACGATCAATCGACGCGCTGGTCAGTCCGGCTTTTTCGGCAGCCGTGGTATCCAGCGTATTAGCGGAGAGGATGTCTGGCGTGCGGACCAAAATCTCGTCGGCCATCGCCACAAGAATGGCATTTTTTTGATCGGCAGTGAGGCGGGCTAGCGAACGCGATGCCTCGCGCGCCCGGCGACCTATGGTGTGAATTTCCTGTTCAAGCGTACTCATGGAACAAATGGCGTGTAGTCGAGAGAATGAGCTTCGGCAACTGCTTTGCATGTGACGCCTCCGCCAAAAATGCTCACGCCCTCGGCCAGACCGGGCATCCGCCGAACGGCTTCCGCGAGCGAAAAATCAGCCAAGGCCTCGATGTAACGGAATGTCGCATTAGCGAGGGCCTGCGTAGCTGTACGGGCGTAGGCGCCAGGCATATTCGCCACACAATAATGCACGACACCCTCTTCCACAAAGGTCGGATTGTCATGGGTGGTGGGACGTGAGGTTTCCAAACAACCGCCTTGGTCAATCGCGATATCTACCGCTACGCTGCCTGGCTTCATGAGCCGCAGCATCTCGCGAGTGATCAATTTCGGCGCACGCGCACCCGGCACCAGCACCGCGCCAATGAGCAAGTCTACACCCGGCAGCAGATCAACGAGACTCGACTCGTTGGAGTAAAGTGTGTGCGCCGTGCTCATGGTGATATCAAGGAAGCGCATCCGCTCGAGGTCTACCTCGAGAATGGTGACGTCCGCGCCGAGCCCTGTGCCCATACGTGCGGCATTCACTCCCGATGTGCCGCCGCCAATGACGACCACTTTTCCGGGTAGCACGCCAGGCACGCCTCCTAAGAGAACGCCTTTGCCCCCGTTATGCTTCGCTAAAAAATACCCTCCCACCAGCACCGACATGCGGCCCGCGATTTCACTCATGGGCTCGAGCAGAGGAAGGCGGTGGTTCACACTCACCGTTTCATAGGCGATACAAGTCGCTCCGGTTTTCATGAGCGCCTCGGTGAGTGGACGATTCGCGGCCAGGTGGAGATAGGTGAAGAGCGTGTGATCTTTTCGGAGCAGGGAGTATTCCGAAGGCAATGGCTCCTTGACCTTGACGATCATATTCGCTTGCTCGAAGACCTCGGCGTGTTCCTGGACAATCTCAGCGCCGGCATCCCGGTAATTCTGGTCGCAGAAACCGATATCCGCCCCCGCTTGGGTTTCCACTACGACCTTGTGGCCGTGTTTGATGAGTTGATAGGCCGCGGAAGGGAGAAGGGCCACGCGATGCTCCTGCGTTTTGATCTCCTTGGGAATTCCGATGATCATGACATTCATTTTGCACCCGAAAGAAAATTTGCGAAAGCAGTTTCTCTCTTGATTGCAAGTCGTCTCACTGGTCTGCTGGGGAACACATCGTGCACAAGGTCATTCCCATCATAGCATCCGTCGGGTTCATGTTGACACTTTCGGCCCGCGCTCAGAACGACATCGAGGCCGAGTTGAAAGCCAGTTCGGATGAGCACATGCGCGAGGAACTCGGCGTCAATCCCGTCACCTCACCCTCCATCGCGACATTGCTCAACGATTTGGAGGCCTTCCGTCCAGCCCCCCTCAAGCTTCTCGATGCCACGTCCCGGGAAACCTCCTTTAACAACCGCCTGCAAACGGCCCTTCATTTTGGTTCACTTGTGGCCGATGGCTTCATTCTCACCATCGCCGAACGTCCCAAGGACGTTCAAGACGTCGGCAAGGAACTCATTCGCCAAGCCCGGGCCCTCGGCATCGGGGAACGATTGACCAAGCGCAGCAAGAGCCTGCTGGATCTGAGCGACAAGGGTGACTGGATCGGCATGCGCCAGGAACTGGTTCGCACCCAAGAGGACGTCGAAAATACCATGATGGAACTGCGCGACGAAGAGATGGCGCACATGGTCAGCCTCGGAGGCTGGCTGCGCGGGTTCCAAGTCGGAACCACCAGCACCGCCGAAAAATACACCCCCGCGAAGGCCGACATTCTCGCGAAGGCCGATGTCATTGATTACTTTATTGACCGCTTGGAAACCCTGAATCCGGAACTTAAGCAGACCGAAATGGTCACGGCCCTTGTAGAAGGAATCAAAAAAATCCGCCTTGTCCTCATCGAGACCCAAGGAGTGACTCCGACCGAGGCCCAAGTCGCCAAATTGAAGAAATTAGCCGATGAAGCCCACGCGATCGCCACCGCTCGCGTTGACGAGGAAGGCCGGTTCACGAAAAGCCCAAACCCATAAAAAGCGACTTTTCTCCAGCTTGCGACTCGACACACGGGCTGTGTCCGCTTTAATCACGATTCGTTTTTTATGAACATCCTTACCGCGCTCATGCAACCGGAGGTTTTTTTAGTGTGGACCTCGTTGGCAAAGACTCTCGGCCTCCTAGGCGTGATCCTAGGTCTCGTTTCGTACACGGTTTACGCCGAACGCAAAATCTGCGCTTGGGTTCAAGACCGCGTGGGACCTAACCGAACCGGCATTCCGCTCACCAAGTTCCGGATTTTCGGACTCGGCCAACCGATTGCCGACGCGCTCAAGCTTCTGCTTAAGGAAAACTTCATCCCGAATGACGTAAACAAGTTTTATTTTTACATCGCACCGAAGCTCGCGATGGTCCCAGCGATCCTCGTATTGGCGGTGCTTCCATTCGGCAGTTCGCTGTTTGGAGTTCCGATGGTGATCGCCAATATCAACGTGGGCGTTCTTTACGTTTTCGCCGTTTCCTCGCTCGGGGTCTATGGCATCGTTCTGGCCGGCTGGGCCTCGAACTCAAAATACCCCTTCCTCGGTGGCATTCGCTCCAGCTCGCAGATGATCTCCTACGAACTGGCACTCGGTCTCTCGGTGATCCCAGTCTTCATGGTTTGCGGCACACTGAGCATGCCCGACATCGTGCTTTGGCAACGTGAGAACGGTTGGATGATCGCCCCCTTCTGGGCCAAGGGTCTGAGTTGGGAAATGATTCTCTCCGCAGACGTCCAAGGCATCCTTGGCTCATTCGTCGCCGGATTTTCGCTTCAGCGGATTCTTCTCTGGATCCCCATGCTGATTTCTTTCGTGATTTTCCTCATCGCGATGTTCGCGGAGACCAACCGTCTTCCGTTCGATCTTCCCGAAGCCGAGCAAGAACTCGTCGGCGGCTACCACACAGAATATTCTGGAATGGGATTTGCGCTATTTTTCCTTGGTGAATACGCCGCGATGATCGCCGGCTCGGGTGTGATCGTGACGCTTTTCCTCGGTGGCTGGAGCCTCCCGCTTCTGCCCGACGGCTCGTTCCCTGGTCTCCCTGGCGTGCTATTTGGCCTCATGAATATCGGCGTCTTCTTCGCCAAGGTAGTCGCCCTATTGGTCTTGTTCATCTGGGTGCGTTGGACTCTGCCACGCTTCCGTTATGACCAACTCATGAAACTGGGTTGGTATTTCTTCTTTGAGTTGGCGCTGGTGAATATCTTCATCGCTGCCTTCATCGTAGCCTACGTCAAATAACGCCCGATGCAAATTCTCCGTCCGAGTGACAAGGGCTACCAGCGCCGGTTGCAAGATTTAAACCGGCGATTTGCATCCGATCCCGCGGTGAAGGG
>CAIWSO010000558.1 GCA_903915315.1 uncultured Spartobacteria bacterium
AGAGCATGGTCTCGATGGAGGCGGCGCGTTCCCTCTCGCGGAAACTCTGCATGGCTTCCTCGGAAACGCGCAATTTTTTACGGAGGCGGTCGGCTTCCTCAACCAAGAATTGTGTTGCGGACTTGGCCGCATCCGAGCGCTTTTCGAAAACATAGCGGATGTATTCATCGGCGTAGGCGTTGGCCAGCTTGACGGAGAGATTGGGATCTCGGCTGGTAATCGAGACATCGATCAAACGCGTCTGGGGACGATAAATGACACCCACCATTCCGGAAAGGGCCCCCGCCGTCCGATCGTTAGTGGCATCCTTCGCGGAAATCCCAACGGCGGAAAGAAAGCGCGGATCCTGATCGAGTTTGAGGCGGGCACTGACACGCTGGGAGAAGGGGTAGCTACGGATCAAATCCACGACGGTATTGATCATGTCGATACTGCGAATCTGTTCGTCGCGCACCTGCGAGAACCTTGGATCCAAAATGCGCGCCTGATCTTGCTCGATAAAAAGAACGGCACGCGCCCGGTAGGTCGTCTCGATCTTGGATAGGGTGAAGCCGGCATAAATACCGCCCAGAATCACGCAAAGAATCACTATCCAAAGGCGATCGATGACCGCATGAAAATATTCCCGCCAATCTATCGACTCAATCGGCGGAGCGGATTCTGGTGGGCGTGGTTGAATGACCTTATCTGTGCTCATCGGAAGTGGTGCTTAATGGAAAATAGGGGTTCGGGAATCAATACCAACTTTCACCGACCGTGATGATATCGCCCGGGAGGACATCGAAGCTCCCGCCTTGGGGATCCTCGAGCTTCTTTGTGTTGACTTTGATGGTTTGAGTTTTTCCCTCAACCGAACGCTTCACGGTGATATTCTTGGTATCGGCGATACGGCTGAATCCGCCCGCCATGCCAACGGCTTCGAGGATGCCCAGAGACTCGGTGCCTTGAAGTTCGTAGCTGCCTGGTCTTGTGACTTGGCCGATGATCGTGAATTTCCTTTGTGTGTAGGAAACGATGTTCAGGTAGACTTGGGGGTCGACGACATAGTCGGCATTAAGGAGTTTGCGAATATGCTCTTGGGCTTCTCTCACGCTCATGCCGGCCACTTTGACTTCACCTAGAAGTGGCAACTGGACTCGTCCGTCGCGAGCGATCTTGGATTGCATGTTCAAGTCGGGTTCCTTGTAAACCATCAAGTTGAGCGTGTCGCCCGAGGATAAGATATAGTCGCCTTCACCTGCTACCAAAGTGGGAATGGGGGCGTCCGAACCCAGAGGCTTGTCCGCTGTGGCGGGACGGCTTTCCTGAGCCGGAGCGGGAGCCGACCTGAAGGCGCCTGCGGGCGCGGTGGGATCCGCTTGGATTTGAGGAGCAGGTAAAACTGGCGGCGCTGCTGAAAGAGACTGCAAAAACGCAACGGCAGTGAATAGGAGAGCTGAAAAACCGATGGGAGAAAAGGATTGGGCAAACATTCCAGTGGCAATCTAAGCAGAAATGCTTAGAAGGTCAAATTCAAGCTGGTGCTGAAGCGGGTTTGGAGATCGCCACTGGAGTCATTGCCTCTACCGGTAGTAAACATCATCGAGTTTTGCCAAGAAGCCCACTCACGAAGGCGCCAACTGATCGTGGCACTGGACAGAAAGTGATCCGGAGGTCCCTCGGATGCGCTGTTATTTTCCGAGTTGGAGAGAGCGACGTAATCCGCTTGCTCGTAGCCTGCAGAAAGGGACAGGCTAATGCCCTTGATGAGGCTTTGGGAGACGGTGGCAAGCGCACCTCGGGTGACGTTATACTGATCCGGTGCTAGGCTGGAGAACCCTTGGTTTTGGTAAACAGAGAGGGAGAGGCGTGTCTTCTGGCGGGCGTTCCAGCCAGCCACAAGGCTGAAGTTTGGCCGGATGTCTGTGCCTTGAAAACTATAGGTGGTTTTTAAATAGGTCTTCTCCGTTGGAGTATAGCTGATTCCAAGATTGTAAACGGGACGGATGCCAACGGTCTCGGAATTGGCAGAATCCTGATCGGTCACATAGCCCGCTCCACCACCGGCATCGATTGAAAATTTCGGGGCGAGTTGGTAGGTGACCACGGTCATGGCGTCGAAGGATTGACGACCATTATCAATGCCGCTTTCAAGCATCTGAAGTTCTTCACTTGAGCTAAGTATGAAGCGAAGATTGGTTTTCGGACTGACGAGATAGTCCACAAAAGTACTCAAGCCGAGGTTAAGCGTATCGCTGTTCGGTTGGGCTGTTTCGCCCGTGGCGACTTGCGCATCCGTGGTTTTTGTATAGGAGACTGAGGCCGCTGCGCCAGTGCTGACGGAGTCATTGATGACGTAACGCGCCGAAAGGGATGTGGCGGCTGTTGTCTGGAAGTTGTTTGATCCCGTGATTGTGTCGTAACCACTGCCAGTGGAGGCGCTGGCCGAGAGGTCCAGTGTGAGGCGGGAAGACTTGTATCCGATGTCGATGCCTGTCGTCATGGAGATCGGGTTGCGCTGGCCGTCTTGGCCCGCAGCGGTGTAGTCGGGATTGTAGTAGTAGGTGTAACCGGAAGAGAACCGCGTGCCTACGGTCCAGAGGCCGATCTCCCGTTCATAGCGGATCGCCAGCGTGGGAGAGGAAAAAAAACTGGTTCTTCCTGCAGGAGACGAACTCTCACCGGTGGAGCTTTGAGAGGAGTATTCCCAGCCCGTGGTAAGGCCGAGAGAAAAATCGAGCGGTCCAAAGCGAAGACGCCGTCGAAAATTGTCCGCAAGGCGATCCATGTTTTCTGCAAGGGAAGCTGCTGTCTGCTCGGGAGCGTCCTCTTCCGAATCCGGTTCATCAAGGCCACCATTAGGCTCGAAATAATGAGGGGTAGCCTTGCGGTCATCTTGAGGACCCACCCAGCGAGAGCGGAACTCTGCCTCTCGAACGGTGAGAACGGTTTGAGACGTTGCCTCCGCTTCCAGAGGAAACATCATGGCGCAAAGAACCACCGCGACACTAAAAATGCTAGTTAGCCATTGAAGTGGTTTGATCATTTTTTCGGATCAAAAAACGGAAAAAAACATTGAGGGGGGCGTGATCACGTTGGTTTTAATCCAATGGCTCGGACATGTGTTCTATTAAGTTCATAATTTAAACCTTGGTGGGCGGTTCATTATTTATTTAGTAAGGGGTGAAGGAACTCGAACCTTCTTTATCCAAGTTTTGAGGAAAGAAGTCCATTCTACTTTGGTTGCATGGCGCCTGTTTAAAAAAATCCGCGCAGCACTTTCCGAACATGACGAAGTGAGGAGTCATAAAAAGTCAGGGTGTGCTTTTGATAAAAGGAAATGGAATTGTCAATTTCCAAACTGGGGAATGGCTTCATTCCTTTGGATTGAAAGAAGGTATTTTTCGGGGGAGGAAAAATGGGCAGTGAGGGGATCGAACCCCCGACCAATAGTGTGTAAAACTACCGCTCTACCGCTGAGCTAACTGCCCTCAATCCGATGCAGGGAAATCCCGCAACAAAGATATGGAATTTTTGTATCATCGACACCCGCCGGTGGCAAGCATTCAGATTAACAAATTCACAAGCGCGAACCCCATGTGGAATTTCGGCGAGAGGCAAGGCTTACGAGAAAAAGCGGTCTCATGACAAATAAAAAAGGCGCCCGATAAGGCATTCGGGCTGCCTGATTTTAGGGTTTCTGGCAGGGGTCCAATGGATAACGGCAATCTCAGAATCAACTTACTGGCGAGGCTG
>CAIWSO010000559.1 GCA_903915315.1 uncultured Spartobacteria bacterium
AGACCTACGATGTGACCGGGCAGCTCCAGCCTGGCGCGAACACGATTGGCGCGATCCTCGGCGACGGCTGGTATGCCAGTAACCTCGCCCACCTTTGCCGGCGGAAATTCTATGGCGGCAACCCGCGTTTCCTCGCGCAGCTCGTGGTCGAGATGGAGGACGGGACGAAGAAGGTGGTGGCGACGGATGCCGACTGGAAGGCGTCCTACGGCCCCATCCGGCACGCGGATCTCCAGCTCGGCTGTGAATACGACTCGCGCCTCGAGATGCCCGGCTGGGACACGCCCGGATTCAACGAGAGCGGCTGGAACCCAGTGGACGCCGGTTTGGCGAGCAGCGGACAAAAGGATGTCCTCAATGTGGTGGCTGCCGCTGTGAAGGACGGCAAGGTTTCCTTGCCGGTGAACAATGTCTTCATGGGTGGCGATCCCGCGCAGAATGCAGTGAAGGTATTGGAGGTTTCCTACCTCGCTGGCGGCAAGGAGGAGCGCAAGACGGTGCCGGAAAACACCACGCTGGAACTCGCCGGCGCGGACCTCAAAATTCTTAAGGCCACCTACGGGAAGCCATCCACGGAGGGTGGATTTAAAATCCAAGCGGCCATGGCGGAGCCATCGAAGGTGATAGAGGAGCTTCCGGCGGTGAAGGTCACAGAGCCGCGCCCCGGTTGTTGGACCTTCGACCTCGGGCAGAACATGGTCGGGTGGGTGCGCTTGAAGGTGAAGGGCGAAAAAGGCCAGCGCATCACGGTGCGCCACGGCGAAATGCTCAACCCCGACGGCACCATCTACACCGCCGCCCTGCGCAGTTGCCCGGCGACGGATGATTTTATCCTCTCGGGCGGCGAGCAAGTGCTGGAGCCGTTTTTCACATTCCACGGCTTCCGCTATGTCGAAGTGCGCGGGCTGACCTCGAAACCCGACCTCAGCGATGTCACAGGGATCGTCGTGCATTCCGCGATGGAGCGGACGGGAAATTTCGAATCCTCCCATCCGATGCTGAACCAACTTTTCAGCAACATCATTTGGGGCCAGAAGGGGAACTACCTCGAAGTTCCCACCGACTGCCCGCAACGCGACGAGCGCATGGGCTGGACCGGGGACACCCAGTTCTTCGCTCCCACGGCCGCCTACAACTACGGTGTGGCACCTTTTTTCGCCCGGTGGTTGCAGACCTGCGAGGACAACCAGCATGCCAGCGGAACATTTCCCCATGTCGTGCCCGACATCATGGGAGGCGGAGGGGCCACGGCTTGGGCCGACGCGCCGATCATTTGCACCTATGAGATTTACCGCACTTACGGTGACACACGCCTGATCGCGGAGCGTTTCCCCTCGCTCGAGCGCTACATGCAATGGCTCGCCACGAAAACCAAGGATGGCATTTCCTCGGTCGGTGGATTCGGCGATTGGCTCAATGCCGGCGGCGGAGCGAAGCGGGAAGTCATCGATACGGCCTACCACGCTTACCTCGCTAAGATCATGTCCGAAATGGCGTCAGCCATCGGGCGCAAGGACGATGCCGCTCGATACGCGAAGCTCCATGACGAGGTGAAGGCCGCTTTTGCGCGGGAGTTTCTGCAACCAGACGGCTCGATCAAGGAGAGCAGCCAGACTGGCTACGCGCTCGCCTTCAGCATGGGCCTGATTCCCGACGAAATACTCGGGAAGTCGACCGAGAAATTTGTCGGGGAAATCCAGCG
>CAIWSO010000560.1 GCA_903915315.1 uncultured Spartobacteria bacterium
ATTCGCCTTCCGCACGGGGAAAAAGGCCGTGGCGTCTCTCAAGGTGTCTCGCGAAAAACCGGAGAAACCCAACAGACCGCTTCGCCTAATGCGTGAAGTGTGCGAGTCCCCGCCGCTGGGCTGCTTTTGTCATTTCGGAGTCGAAGGTGACGAGAACCAGATTCTCCAAGCCTGCGGCACAATGCTCCATCACAAAAAGGTGACCTGCATCGGCTGCGCGCAGTCCCACTCCTCGATTGAAGGTCTTCAGTGGTTCTATCCAATCCCCATCGGGTTCGACCCAACTCATACTCGCCTCAATCGTTCGCCAAAGCTGCCAAGCCGGCGCAGAGGCCTTGCGGCGAACCAGTGCCGCTTCGGTTTCAACTTTTAGCCATTTCCAGGCAAAGCATTCCTCAGCAGTCTCCCAAGCCGTCCGAGCAGCTTGCGAGTGTGGCTCGCGAAGGATCAGGGGAACAATCGCACTGGTATCGAAAAAGGCTGTCACCAATCCCGGTCCCCTCTCATCGCCGCCACACTTGACAGGTCTTCTCGCCCATCCCCGGCGAGAATTGGTGGAGAAATCTGTGCCTTGGCGCGCCGAGGCGAAGATGAGTCCAACCTTATTCCTGCAAGACTGAGCGCCTCGCGTGGCGAATGAGATGCTCCCACCGGTAAGGGGCCAATGGCCGGAACCAAGTAAGCCACAGTTCGATTTCTAAGGCAAACCTCCAGCGTGCTCCGGTTTTGTTCCACCTCTCTCAAATATTTTCCAAGATGCGTCTTCAATGCAGTGGACATGACTTTCATGTGTTCAACATGACCGATTGCAATGACCATTTCAATCGAATTATGAACTTGAGCCCCAAAATTGCCGGAATCGACACTGTATTTCATTTTGCTCGAACACGAGCGCCAGCGCCCCGTTGGCATCGCTGGCCATTTGGGTCGGGAGTCAAATCTTGAATTTTAAGCCCAGAGATCCGTCATTAGATGGAACCGGCGCGGCAGTCCGCTATTTAAAAAAATCTCCCTTCCGACAGCACTCACTGCCGCCTTGCAAATAGCCCCCAGCCAGAGGGAGCTAGATATTGATTAAGAGCTCTTCTGATTCAATGCCCGCCTGCCTTTATGAGCTTCTGGATATATGGACCTATGGCAATAAGTCCATATGTCACTTGCTGATTTCCCAGAGCGCGTTGCTGGTCTCAAAAACAGATTTGCCCAAGCTGAGGTTGATGTCAGGAATTGATTCCTGAGATGCCCCCGAAAATCACCCCCCTGCATTGAACAACCCCAGCGCTGTAACCCAAGGCTCGTTCAAATCCATGCCGGTATCCTGATCGGGAGCGATGCGATTGAATCCGGCCTAGATGAGGGACGACGGAAAATGCTGAAACCTGAGACCAGAAACCGGAGCGACGCGATGATGCTGACGAGGACGCCGGCGTTCCGAGCAGGAACTTTTCTCCGTGTCTTTGTGTCTCCGTGAGAAGCTTGCGCCGAGAGACGCGCTGTGCTCGTCTCCTAAAATCTAAAAGCAAGCCGCTTTTGGTATCAAAGGCCCATCAATACTGAGGAACTCAGCAGGCGAGATGGAACTTCAGTCCGAGTTCGCGGTCAGAACTGGCCAAATGGCTAGGCTGACAGGCGTGGCTGCATGTTTTACAAATTTGCATTCACCAACCCCTATCAAATGAAATCTGCATACCTATTGAATAGTTTGTTTGTGCTATTGGTATCGTCTGGGGTGGGGCTGTGCAAATCGGGCTCAGACGACTTTATGGTGGACCCCGTGAGGATCCCGCCAATGGCGCCGAGCACTCCGGCAGCAAGCGCACCAGTCAAGGTGATCCCGCTCACAAGCACTGAATGTAAGGGTAGTGATTGCGGCCCTGAGCACTCCTATAGGAAATCGCCACAAGGCAACACTAGGCAGCCTCATTAATTGAATATTCCAATCCCAAAAATCACAAGTCGTCTTCCGGCGCTTTCCTTAAAAAACAACAAAAACACATGAACAATAAAATAAAAATTGGCTGTCTGGCATCGCTGTTTACGGCGGTAGTCGGGGTAACTGGCTGTGTATCGCATCCTGTCAAGCGGATGGGGGAAGTGGTCGGCATCAAAGAGGAAAATATCGCACGCTATAAACAGCTGCATGCGGATTCGAATCCCGGCGTGAGGGATCTTCTCACCAAGTACCATATGAAAAACTTCTCGATCTACCTCCAGAAGATCGATGGCAAGTGGTATGAGTTCAAATATTGGGAATACACCGGCAAAGATTACGAGAGCGATATGGCGGGGATCGCCAAAGAGCCACGCACCATCGAATGGCTCAGGGTCTGCGACCCCATGCAAATACCGCTACCAGGAGCCAAATCATGGAAAAATATGGAGCGCGTCTATTTCAATAAATAATCCCGAAGTCAAAACTCTTATGATCAAATTGTCCTTCAAAGTCCTCCTTTACTCGGTCTTCGCGATAGCCCCCCTTGTTGCGAACGAACCAGTAAAACACTACGAGCCGACGTGGAATTCCTTATCGAATCGGAAAACGCCGCAGTGGCTTCGGGAGGGCAAGTTTGGCATTTATACTCATTGGGGGGTGTATTCCGTTCCGGCTCAAGGGCCGAATGGGACTTGGTATTCGTACTCCATTTACAATTCACCGAATGGGCCTGAGCGAAAATACCAAGAAAAGACCTATGGTCCGCTCGAGAAATTTGGTTACAAGGATTTCATTCCCATGTTCACCGGCGAGAAGTTCAACGCCGAGGAATGGGCGGATCTTTTTCAGAAGTCCGGCGCTCGCTTTGCGGGCCCGGTGGCGGTGCATCACGACGGATTCTGTATGTGGGACACCAAATATTCCGAGTGGAATTCTCTCAAAATGGGTCCCAAACGTGATGTCGTCGGCGAGCTTGCTAAGGCCATCAAAAAGCGGGATATGAAATTCGTCACGGCATTTAACCATGCCGAGAATTGGTTTTTCTTTCCTACCACGAATAAGAACTTGGATTGCGGGGATCCCCGCTATTCGGGCCTATATGGTCCCATCCATGCGCCGAATGAGCCGCTGAGTAAGGCCTTTCTCGACGATTGGAAAAACAAAATCTTCGAGGTGGTTGATAAATACGACCCCGATTTCATCTGGTTTGACTTTGGATTGAGTATGATCAACGACAGGTATAAGCAGGAAATGCTGGCTTATTTCTACAATAAGGCGGAGAAGAACCAAAAAGAAGTGGTGGTTACTTACAAGTA
>CAIWSO010000561.1 GCA_903915315.1 uncultured Spartobacteria bacterium
AAAAAAATGATTTTGCTGTCCATGATTTTGCCAATATTTGCATGAAAATTCTTGTCACTATCCCTCATTTTCACAATCCGAAGGGCGGGGGGGCCTATGGCTCGACAGGCGCAGAGAGCGCTCGCAGGGCGGAGGCTTTGTCGAAAACGATAGCTGCACTGCATCAGAACCTCGGTCCTCGCCAAGCGTTTCTGTATTGCCTCCACGAGCCTGTACCGGGACGCGGCAATGGTCGGCTTTTGAAAGTGAATAGCCAAGCCGCATCCGGACTGGATATCGCAGTGTGTACGGTCGGCGACTCGCACTTGATCAACAACCTCTCTGTGCCTCGCGGCCTGTATCATCATCAACCCGTCAAAGCCGACCCGATGAAGATCGGCTTCGCGTGCCAGCAGATACTTCAGGCCCATCTCGGAAAATACGACTTCTACTGCTATCTGGAAGATGATTTGCGTATCGAAGATTCTTATTTTTTGCAAAAACTAGAGTGGTTCGCACGCACTTTCGGCGAGGAAAGTCTCCTTCTGCCCCATCGTTACGAGACATCAGTTAACGAACCCCTCCACAAACTGTATATCGATGGGCCAGTGAGACCAGACTTCACCGCCAAGTGGCAGGATGTGAGTGATCGGCGTGAATTAATTTCGGAAAATCTCGGAAAGCCGATCTCATTTGAGCGCTGGTCGAACCCGCATTCCGGCTGTTTTTTTCTGAATGCCAGCCAGATGGAACTCTGGGCAAAATCACCCATCTTTCAAGACGGAGACTGCAGCTTCGCAGGCCCGCTCGAGAGTGCTGCTTCGCTGGGCATCATGAAGACATTTCGCATTTACAAACCCTCCATGGCGGACGCCGGTTTCTTTGAAATTCAGCATCTCCACAACCGCTATCTGGGTGTGGCCTTGAAAACATCGTGATTGCATAATAGGGTTTCGGCCCCACAAAGAAGAATGGATCAGATGACACACCAATCGGGAGCAACTATCGAGGTCGCGGAGCTCGGCGGATATAGGCTTTGGAAAGCCTTGTTGCGGGCGCGCCTACTCGATGAAGCAAGTGCCAGCTTCACTCTCGAACCGGAGGACGTCGAGTCGGCCTGGCAGGGTTTTTGCAAAAAATCCCAAGTCGATCCCGCAACCGCCCTCCCCGTCCCACCAGACTACATTGGATGTCCACCAGAGCTCTTAAAATCCGCGATCGAACGGGAGTCACGCACGGCCCTTTGGAAAAAAGCCCTTTTTGAACCGCAGGCCGAGGAACGCTTCGAAACACGCAAACCCGCTCTCGACCGCGTGGTTTACTCCTTGCTGAGAGTTAAGGATGCGGGATTGGCGAGGGAGTTGTGGTTTCGCATCAAAGAAGGCGAGGCCACCTTTGCCGAACTGGCTCCTATGTATGCCAGCGGAAATGAAGTTTACACCGCCGGTATCGTCGGCCCAGTCGCCTTGGGGGCCATGCACCCCGGCTTGGCGGGAGTTTTAAAGCCGGCCCCGGTTGGCGAAGTGCTGCGGCCTTTTGCCGTCGCGGAGTGGTATTTGGTCGCCAGAGTGGATCACCATTTGCCAGCCGAATTCGACGACGCCATGAAGGCGCAAATGGTCGACGAATTAGTCCACATCTGGTTAGAAGAACGTTGCCATGGCAGACCAACAGCTTGAATCCACTCTCGGCGCGGTAGCCTCTAAAATCTCCGCCTCGGAGGGTCCACTACGCGCCCTGCCGGCCGAAACTCTCACGCCCCTGATCACATCAGGAAAACTCGTTCGAGCCGATATCGGCCGTGTGATCATTCAGCCGGGCAAGATGCCAGAAGCCGTCTTTATTGTTTTAGAGGGACGGATCCGCATTCTTGGATCGGGACCTGAAAACTCCCACCCCGAGCTCATACAAACGCTGCGCACGGGCGGCATCGCCGGTATGGCATCCCTCCTTGCTGGCGCCCCAGTCGAGGCAGCCACCGTTTCGGAAAACGCGGTCTGCCTGATGATCGAAGCTCCGCGCTTCCTCGAGTTCCTCGATAAAAATCCCGATTTGCGCGAATCCCTCGCAAATCAGGTCAGTGCGCCCGAGCTTTACAACCTTCTCGCCGGCGACCTCGCTCGAAATGCACTCGATATCGAAAAAGCGGGCGTCATAGTCCGCTCTCAACTCGCTGAAGCCCGACTCTCCAACGGCAGCGGGGTACTCGATACCCATGCGGATTACCTGTGGTGGATCGCCTCAGGCGCTTCGCGAGGGCTGCGCTGGAGTCCCGACGATGGCCCAGTAAGGCGAATCGGCCTGCCGGCCCATATCCTCGCTGAAATTAAAATTAGTTCCACGCCTGCAGCCACAGACCCCGCGCCCCTGCATCTGCCTTCTGCCGAAACGCTGCTGGATCCAATGGTCGATTACCCATCAGTGACGACATCCACCGGAGCCATTGAGGAAGTGAATGCCTGCTACGAAATGCTGGCCAAATTTCACAAGAAGAATTTCCCGAAAGACGCCATCCGCAGGGTGCTTCAAAACGAGGTTCAAGAAAACAAGTCCCCCACGCTGAATACCTGTGGAACGGTGGCCGCCATGGCCGGCTTTGCGGCTCAGCTTGTGCGGATACCGGCCAGCCATCTTCCCAGAGTCGAAACCCCGGCGCTCGTGGCTTGGGAAGGCACTATTTGCGTTCTCTTCGAAGCCACTGACCAGAGGGTCTCCATCGCTAATCCGCAGAAGGGCCTTCAGCGGATGTCACTCTCGGATTTTTTAGCCTCTCAGGACGGGGAAATCCATATCCTGCTCACTCGACCGCTACCGGACGAGGAAAAGGAAAAATTCGGATTTAAGTGGTTCCTCCCTTCCATTCGCAAACACAAGCGAGCCCTCATCGAAGTCTTTGTCGCCTCATTGTTCATACAGATCTTCGGCTTGGCGAATCCGATGCTCACGCAGGTGATCATTGACAAAGTCCTCGTTCAAAACTCGCTCTCGGCACTGAATGTGCTAGGCATTTTGTTTATCGTCATCGCCCTTGCTGATACCGCCCTCACGGCCCTCCGAACCTACCTTTTCGTCGATACTACGAACCGGATCGATCTCGCCCTCGGTTCGCGGATCATGGACCACCTCTACAAGCTCAAGCTCGGCTATTTCCAACGCCGTCCCGTGGGTGAGGTGTCTTCGCGCTTGCATGAGCTCGAAAATATTCGCCAGTTTCTAACTGGAACGGCATTGACCGTCGGCCTCGATGCGCTTTTCTCCGTGATCTACATGGGGATCATGTTTTTTTATAGTATCTCCCTTTCCTTCGTTGCCCTAGCGGTCATTCCGTTTATGGCTGGGGTGACCCTCTTCGGAGCCCCGATTTTACGCCGCCAAATCCTGCGTCGCTCCGAGGAAGGCGCCCGCACACAGTCGCATGTGATTGAAACCATCACTGGTGTGCAAACCGTCAAAGCGGGCAACATCGAGCACCACTCGCGCTGGGAATGGCAGAAGCGCTACGCGGGATTTGTGAGTGCCGGGTTCCATGCCGTTCTGACGGCGACCGCGATGAACTCCTCGACAAACATCCTCAGCCGACTGGGAGACCTAGCCGTGCTGTGGTACGGGGCCACACTCGTGATCAAGGGGGATTTGACCTTGGGCCAACTCATCGCTTTCCGAATCATTGCGGGGAACGTGACAACGCCGCTCATGAGGCTCTCTCAAAGTTGGCAGAATTTTCAAGAGGTGGCACTCTCAGTACAACGATTGGGCGATGTTCTCAATAGTCCAGCTGAGCAGACCCTCGAGCAAGGCACCAACATTCCAATGCCTCAAATCAAAGGCAAAGTGGAGTTTGACTCCATCACGTTTGCCTACGTTCCCGGCCAGCAACCCCAGTTGCGCAATGTTTCGTTTGAAATTCCAGCAGGATCGTTTGTGGGCGTGGTAGGAAAGAGCGGATCTGGAAAATCCACTGTTCTTAAACTGCTGCCGCGCCTTTACACGGCAGACAGCGGTCGCATTCTGGTAGACGACTACGAGGTTGCAAAAGTCGAACTTTACTCCCTGCGTCGGCAGATTGGAACTGTGCTGCAAGACAGCCTCCTTTTTAATTCTTCCGTATTTTCGAATATTGCAGTGTCGGACCCAGATGCCACACCGGAAGATGTCATGAGAGCAGCCAGGGTGGCTGGCGCACATGACTTCATTATGGGGCTCCCTGAGGGATACAACACTTGCGTCGGCGAGCAGGGGCGCGCCCTATCAGGAGGCCAACGCCAACGCATCGCTATTGCCCGCACCGTGCTTCAGCGCCCACGTCTTCTTATCCTCGATGAAGCCACGAGTGCGCTCGACTTCCCGTCAGAGCACCTCGTCTGCAAAAATCTAGCGAAGGAATTTCTGGGGCGAACGGTCTTCTTTGTGACTCACCGCGTCCGCTCCGTGGAACATGCCGACCGCATTCTCGTCCTAGATCGGGGAATCCTTGTCGAGCAGGGTACCCACAAGGAACTTATGGAAATGAAAGGCATTTATCGCACACTTTACATGGGCAAGGAGGATGAAAAGTGAAGACTCCAACCACCTTTGAGGGTTCCAAACCCAATTCCGAACACGCCACCAAGCCCAAGTTCCTCGTGCGCTGGCTTTCCCCGCTTTTTGGCGGCATGATTAATTCCCTCACATTGGCGCTTCGCCCAGATGCAAATTCGATGGTTCTTAGACAATCTCATGTTTGGGCCCGCGGCATGCTTTGGACGATTATTTTCGTGACGATTTCGGTGATTCTTTGGGCCTGCTTGGCCGAGATGGATGAAGTGATCCATGCCACTGGCAAGTTGCAACCCCGAGGCTCAGTTCAGGATGTCCAGTCCCGCGTGAGCGGCGTGATTTCCGAAATCCTTGTTAAAGAGGGCCAATCCGTCAAGTCGGGCGACCCGCTGGTCTATCTGGACCCCAAAGTCGCCCATGCTGAGGTTCGCTCACTCGAGGATCAACTCCATTCAATGAAATCCGAGCAGGCATTTTATGATCAACTTTATCGCCGCGATGGATCGGCTGTAGCGCCAGTCACACTCCCACCGGAAATCGTCGATCTAGCCAAAAACCATGCTGCGCTGATCGCGGAGGATGGCTTGTTGAGGGCGATCATCGATTCCTCCAGCGAAGGGGTAAACCTCAATATCGACCAAAAAGAACTTTTTACTGAAGAGCAGAAGGATCGGGTCGAGAACTACGAACGGATCAAGAGCCAGCTCGATCAAGCGCGTCTCCTCGAGACCAATAGCAAACAAGTCCTAGGTGCCTATAAGAAACTCTTCGACAGCGGGGCTGGTTCCCGCGTGGAGTTCCTCGCTCGCGAATCGGCTTGGATCGAGTCCGTGGCCAAGGTGAAGAATCTCGAAAACCAACAGTCGAACATTCTTACCACTTTCCGGAAGGATGCCATGACCCGTCTGGGCGAAAACACCAAGCGCATTTCCGAAATCGATGCCGGACTTTCAAAAGCCCGCCTAGCCAATGCTCAAAGAATATCGGAAATCGCGAGCCGACTCGAAGCGGCCAAGGAGAGCCTTGACTACCACATCATCAAGTCGCCTTCTCAAGGCATTGTTTTCCAAATTGTGGCAACCAAGCCGGGCTCCGTCGTGGGGCCGAAAGATATTGTGCTCAAAATTGTTCCCTCCGAGGAAGTCATCGCCAAGGTCGACATCACCAACAGAGATATCGGCTTCATCAGTCAAGGCCTCCCCGCCGAGGTTGAGGTGGATACCTTTCCGAAACGCGAATTTGGGTTCATCAAGGGTGAAGTTTTTTTTGTGGGCTCGGATGCGCTTCCTCCGACCGAGGCCAAGCCCATTTATAGCTTTCCGGCAAAGATTTCACTGGAGAAACAGAACCTCACCATTCGGGGCAAGGACGTAACACTACAGTCCGGCATGTCTGTGAGCGCTAACATCAAAATCCGCAAACGACGCGTAATTAATATCTTCCTCGACAACCTCCTCGGCCCTATCGAAAAGATGAAGGAAGTCCGCTGATTTTCGATAGCAGCTTTTTTAGGCCAGTGGTTCTGGCTTTTTCACCAACCGTGATGGCAACCGCAGGCACAGGATAAAGGTCAAAAGCAGGAACCCAGCGGCAGCATAGAAGGGTGTGCGGGCGTAAGCGGCGATTCCCTTGTCGAGATCATAGGCCAAAAGCCATCCCGCCAATACCGGACCGATCCATCGTGCCAGGCTACCGAGAGACTGCATGAGGCCGAGCGCGCGGCCCTGCCATTCGGCATCAGCACTGCGGGAGGCGATGCCG
>CAIWSO010000562.1 GCA_903915315.1 uncultured Spartobacteria bacterium
CGGGCCAACCTTCGGTTGCTCTATCTCAAAGGCCCCGCCTTTTCGATTGTGGTCAATTCGGCTGAATTCAGGCTAATACGATTGTCCCTTTTAAATTGGACTTTGCAGCGTAAAAGAAAGGGGGCATGGCCGTCTCGGCCGTGTAGACACTGGTCTACTTGCTCGCCCCCGATTCCCATTGGAACCAAGGATCATGCCAACCCACACAGGCGGTACACCTGTTCCCCTTTTCAAAAATCCAAAAGCAAGCGGCTTTTGGTATAATATAAAAGCGAATTACTTCTCGCGTCTGGTCTTTTTTGTGAACTTGGGCTTTCCTTCGTCTTCTCCAGATTGGCCTTTGGCATTATAGGGAACCAGAGAAACAACGATCGGGCCGGAGTTAGTATCGATCTCGCGCGGGCCTGTGCGCAGAATGTCCAGAAACTGCTTAGGCACTTGGGCAAAGGATTCTCCTGGTAGAATGTCAATGAGCCCGACCGTGCGCCTTGGAAGGCCGAGGCCTTCTTCCAAGAGGCTCATGATATCACGTGGAGTGATGCCTGTTTCGCGACCGACATTCAAGCGAACCCAGAGCATGCCTCTTGCTGGTGGGCGAATGTTCCCAACCGGTGTCAGATCGGGTTGCGAGCGAACGGTGGGTTTGGAAGGAGCTGGCTTTTCTTTCTCGGGGGCAACTTCGGGTCCTGCGAGCATTTCAATGACGGCGGAAGCAATATCAGTCGAGTTGAAGCCCTCTTCCAACAAGCGGTCTGTGACGCGGGACGAGAGGTTGCCTCGATTGAGGACTTCACGAATGCGCTCGAGGAGGCCTTCAATGCGACGTTCTTCAACTTCACCAGCGGTGGGCAGTGTGCCGCGTTTGATTTTGGTTTTTGTGAAACGCTCGATGAACTGCAGTTTGTAGATGTCGCGACCGGAAACAAAAGTCACGGCCATCCCTTTGCGTCCAGCACGTCCCGTGCGTCCGATGCGATGGACATAGTCCTCGGCGTCGTAGGGAAGGTCGTAATTCACGACAAGCTCGAGTTCATCCACATCGATGCCGCGGGCGGCAACGTCCGTGGCCACAAGGAACTCAAATTCCGCCTTTTTGAACTTGTTCATCACGCGGGTGCGTTGCGCCTGAGCAATGCCGCCGTGGAGTCGGTCAGCAGAGAATCCCTGTGCGATGAGGTCATCGGCCAGTTCATCTACCATCCGCTGCGTGTTGCAAAAAATAATACCTAGCTTGAAGCCGTGGAAATCCACAAGGCGAAGGAGAGCCTCAAACTTCATGCGCTGGGGAACCTCGTAATACCATTGCTCCACGGTAGGAACGGTCAATTCGCGTTGCTCGATTTTGACCGATTTGGGCGAGTTGGAATGACGCTCAATCAGGTCGCGGATTTGCTTGGAAACAGTCGCAGAGAAAAAGACCGTCTGACGTTCCGTGGGGGTTGAGCGAAGGATTTTTTCAATGTCTTCGCGGAAGCCCATGTCCAGCATTCGGTCGGCCTCATCGAGGATGACCATTTTGACATTGCTGAGATCGAGTGTGCCGCGTTTGATTTTGGTTTTTGTGAAGCGCTCGATGAATTGAAGTTTGTAAATATCGCGACCCGATACAAACGTGACAGCCATGCCTTTGCGCCCAGCGCGTCCTGTGCGACCGATACGGTGGACATAGTCTTCCGCGTCGTAGGGAAGGTCGTAATTCACGACAAGCTCGAGTTCATCCACATCGATGCCGCGGGCGGCAACGTCCGTGGCCACAAGGAACTCAAATTCCGCCTTTTTGAACTTGTTCATCAC
>CAIWSO010000563.1 GCA_903915315.1 uncultured Spartobacteria bacterium
AGATGCTTGCCATCTTTCTAGCGTGGAAAGCGATGCCGCAGCAGTGTAAATTCCCTCGATCATAGTGGATTTTACACAGCATCGAACGTGCCAGTTCCTCGCGCCTAGGAGAAAGCGCCATCAAACGCAAATCAGTAGGCATATTTTGCCCGCGCAGGGAGACCAACTCGAATAGCCCTCCCTGCATTGATCTCTTGCGAAAAAGAGATTTTTGGGAATTAATGGCGCTCGGCCCATTTCCGCAAGCTACACATGAATTTTTCCAGTCATTTTGATAAATCGCTTCAAGAGAAATCCCCCTTACTCCGGGGGTTCGAGCGTTTGCTTGATCCGATGGAAAACGGGTCCCTAGAATCGCTCGCAGCGAAGTCCAGCGCCGTAACGCGACGGCACTTTGGCAAGACGATGCGACTTTTTGCACCACTTTACCTCTCCAACGAGTGCATAAACTCCTGTACCTACTGTGGATTCTCTCGCGAAAACGCAATCCAACGCGTGACATTGGAACTGGATCAAGTGGAGGCAGAGGCACGTCACCTGACAACCGAGGGATTCCGCAACATCCTCCTCGTCGCTGGCGAGCATCCCAAATTTGTTTCCGGCCCCTATTTAAGAATGTGCATCGAGCGGCTGCGTCCGCAAATCCCATCCCTCTCGATCGAAGTCGCCCCGATGGAGACAGTCGACTATCTTCCCCTTGTCGCCGCCGGAGCCGAGGGGCTCGTTGTTTATCAGGAGACCTACCATCGCGAGACCTATGCCATTGCTCACGTGAATGGTCCGAAAAAAGATTTCGGCTGGCGATTGGATTGCCCTGAACGCGGCCACGAAGCGGGCTTCCGCCGCATCGGTATCGGTGCGCTCTTTGGACTTTGGGATTGGAGGTTCGAAGCGATCGCCCTCGCCGCCCATTTGGAATACCTCCAAAAAGTCTGCTGGAAATCCCAACTCACTGTCAGCCTGCCCCGACTTAGGCCTGCCGCCGGCGAATACGAACCTCAGCATCCCCTCGCCGACCGCGAGTTCATTCAGCTCATCTGTGCGCTCCGAGTCACTTTCCCAACTGTCGGCATCGTCCTCAGCACGCGAGAACCCGCCGCACTCCGTGATTTGCTGGCCCCGATGGGCATCACCATGATGAGTGCCGGCAGCCACACGGAACCCGGGGGCTACACCGGCCAAGGGCGAGAAGCCCTACATCTCACCGTCAAAGGAAAAATCGTTCCCGATAGCGGCGGCGATGCGGCCACCGAGCAATTCTCGATCTCCGATGACCGCGATGCGCGCAGCATTGAAAATCTTCTCACTCAACTCGGGCTGGATCCGGTTTGGAAGGATTGGGACAGTGGCATATTGGGAGCGGCATGATCGAGATTTTCCTCAATGGCGAGCGTCGCGCTTTGCCTTCCGTTCACACGATCTCCGATGTCGTCAGCGCACTGGGCCTTGTTCCCCCAATGATCCTCATCGAGCACAATGGCACCGCACTCCGGCGCAGCGAGTGGCCAAGCACTTCCATCAGCGACCAAGATCGCCTGGAGATCCTGCAAGTCGCTGCCGGCGGTTGAGGGGGGATTGTTACAGATTCGTAACACTTCAAGGATTCCCACTAGGCCTCGCTCAGCGTGAGTTGGTTCCGCACCCATGACAAAACGCTACCGTACGGGATGGATATCCGATGTCCATTTAGGAACGCGGGGCAGCAAGGCCGCTGCGCTGCTCGAGTTCCTCAGAGACACTGAATTTGAGAAACTCTACCTTGTCGGAGATTTGGTCGACATATGGGCTCTCCGACGCGGCATTTACTGGCCCCAGGATCACAACGACGTGATTCAAAAACTCCTTCGCAAGGGCCGGAAGGGCACCGAAATCATTTATATCCCCGGCAACCATGACGAGTTCCTTTCGGGCTTCCATGGCAACTACGCCAGCGTGACACTTCAGAAAAATGCGATTCACACCACGGCCGATGGCCGCCGACTTCTCATCATGCACGGCCATGAACTCGACAACGTGGTTCAAAACCTAGGCTGGCTCGCGCACCTCGGGGATATCGGCTACGTCATGCTCATGCGCTGCAATGGAGTCGTGAATTTCTTCAGGCGCCTTATGGGACTCGGACACTGGTCGCTGAGCGCCTACGTGAAAGCAGAAGTGAAAAACGTCGTCAGCTTTATCGGGAAATTCGAGGAGTCGATCGTCCGGTATGCCCGCGACTACAAGGTGGATGGCGTTCTCTGCGGGCACATCCACACGGCCGCCGAGCGAGAGTTTGAGGGCATCGCCTACTACAATTGTGGAGACTGGGTGGAAAGCTGCACGGCTATCGTGGAGGAGTTCGACGGCAGGATGTGCTTACTGCGCTTTGATCCTCACGCTGAAAGCGCAAGCATCTTGAATGAATCCCCAGAACCGATCGCTTTACTTGGATAACTCAAGCATACGGCGAACCGAATGCTCGGCCTTGCTGCGAACATCTTCCGGAATCTGAATCTGCGGTTCGAGCGTGGCGAGACAATCACGAAGCTTCTCCAG
>CAIWSO010000564.1 GCA_903915315.1 uncultured Spartobacteria bacterium
CTGCTTTCTCGCATCTCAAGAATCTCAATGGAACTTCGTTCCACTGGTTTGGCAAAGGGATCCTCTCACACTTCGCGCAGCGCCGATTCGCACAAATCTCCATTTGCAACCTTGGTTTTATTAGGTCGTAAAATCGCTCGCCTTCTTTTCTGGCGGTTCCGCCTCTTCGATCCCACGGCTTTTCTAGATGCAACAACGAATTTAAGTCGTCCCTTTTTTCGGCGCTGGTTTCTTTGGTTTATTCTTATCGTTTTCGCACTCGCATTTTCCTTTTTTGTCGGGCGCGGGGGTATGAAAATGTTCGATGCAAGCTGGTTTGGATCCGCAACTTCTCTAGCAGCGCTTTATGCTGGCATCGCGGTGCTGAAGTTCCTTCATGAAGCCGGGCATGCACTCGCCGTCCGAAGATTCGGAGGGAGCGTGCATGAGGTGGGTATCACGCTCGTGGCCGGACTTCCCCTCTTCCATGTCGAGGCCTCGGACTCCTATCTTTTTCCAAAGAAATCCCAACGCCTCGCGGTTGCATCCTCGGGCATATTAATCGAAATCCTCGCTGCCGCTGGACTCATTGGAATTTGGTTGATACTGGCTGATGGATTCACCCGCCAACTGCTCACTCATCTCATCATTCTAGCCAGTGTGAGTACGATTTTTTTCAACGGGAATCCGCTCATGCGCTACGATGGTTACTACATTCTAGCCGATGCATTGGATATGCCGGATCTTCGTCAAAGAGCCCGAGCCCATATCACAATGGTCATCTCTCATTTTCTGACAGGCGCGGAGTCTAATATTAAAACAACCCGCCGTGACGCATGGATTCTTGGCTCCTATGGGCTTGCCAGTTCGATTTATCTGGTGATCGTATTCTTAGGGGTTTGGAAGTTCGTTTCGACCGCACTCAGCCCCTATGGAATGAAATGGCTGGGCGATTCGCTGATCATGGCGTGGGGGATAACAGGCATCGCCATGCCGGCTCTTTCGACCTCTGCTTCGGTTTTTAAAAGCTATCAAAGTGCCGCTCCCCGAGCTCGCAAAAGAGCCATCGGCATTGTCTCCGCCATGACCGCTTTATTTTTAGTGGCCCTTTTCATTCCGCTGCCGCGATGGATCGATGACGACTGCCTGCTCCAACCCGCACAGTCCTGTACTGTCCGCAGCGTCGAGGAGGGCTATTTGAGGGCCATCCTCGTCAGCGAGGGTAATAGCGTGACGGCGGGGCAAACCTTGGCCGTATTGGAAAACAATGCCATTTCTGCAAATTTTGCGAAAGCGGCTACAGAATTAGAAAAAAAGAAAACCTTGCTCCGCGAAGCCATGGCGAGCGGTAAGACCTCTGCTGTAGGCATTCTGCGCAGCGAAGTCGCTGCGTTGACGGCTCAGTTTACTGAAACCTCTCGCCGCTTGGAGGGGCTTGTTTTGAAGGCCAATGCAGATGGGACAATCGCCTCGCGGCGTCTAGATGCGCTCATGGGAAAAAAAATCGTGCCTGGTGAGGTTTTCTGCGTCATTCAACCCGATCGCTTAAACCATGTACTTGTCACTTTGAATGAAAAACAGGCGCGCCTAGTAAGTGCAGGCTCTTCTTTCAAGCTGCGCTTGACCGCATATCCGGAAACCACACTTAAAGGGATCGTAGTGGCCACGCCTCTAAGACTTTCACCAGGGACAGCAGCGCCCGCTCCCATCGCAGGTGCTGACACCCATTTTGCGCCGCTTCAAATCACCAATTCCTTGCCCGGATTGAAAATCGGCATGACTGGATGCGTTCGCATCGATTGCGGCAAACAATCTCTTGTATCGAGATTGATGGAGTATCTGCTGGATTTCCTCCATCTCGACGTCCGGATGCAATAAAAGCCGGGTGGCGTGACAAGCTATGCCACAGCCACCTTCACGACGACTTTGGCAATCTCTCCGCTACCGACCATCGGGGCGTGCGCATCCTCGGGAAAAAA
>CAIWSO010000565.1 GCA_903915315.1 uncultured Spartobacteria bacterium
GAATCAATCCTGACATCGTTTTGAGGAGTTCTTTGAAGGCCGTTTTGAACCGATTCCAGCAGCGGTTTCATCCCAAGGATTCCATCGGCTATGCCTACGGACTGCATCACGACACGGACAATCTTCATGCCCATGTGGCCATCTGCCCCAGAACGGCCAAAGGGAATTATGTGGGAGTCAGTATGTCGCGCACTCGTGAGTCGGGAAACAAGAACCAGATGACTTATCTGATGCGTGCATTTGATCGGGAAAACCGCAAATGGGACAAGCTTCTCTCCGGCCCCGATAAGCTCCGGAAGGCTTTAGAAATGCATCTGGACAGCGATAAAATGGCGATCGTTCCGAAGATCTCGGCCAAGCAGTTGCAGGTCCTCCGGGAGGATGAATCTCTCCATGCCAGTCGCCTCCGAAATAGCTACCAGGCCATCCAGAAACTGGAGCGGGAATTACATCAAAGGCGTCAGGCTCAGCGAACAGTTCGGGTGATACGACGCATCCCGCGCCTCTTTGGTTGGCGTAAGCCAGCCCATATCCGGATGGTCGAAAAAGTCGCCGGAGAAGTTGAGAAATTCTCCATCCGGGAGATGCAGTCCCTCCTTTACCGGATGAAGCAAACCTACAGGGAGGATCACCGCATCTACAGCCAGCGTTATGGCTTCCAAACCACCCAAAACGATTATGCCCATCACCGGCCCCAATCGAGACGACAAGGACAAAGCCAACTATTCTGAGTTCATTTATTGCGAGGGATTCGCCTTCAAGCTCAACCAGGTTGAATCGTTCTACCATGAGCCCACTGATGAGCGGGATGGGGTGACCATTGTGAACCTTCGATCCTTCAAGCAGGAGATCGCCGATCCCAAGCGCAAGCTCTTCGACTTTCTGATGAAAAGATTTCACCCGATAACCCCGGATGAGGCTCGCTGACCTGATCATCTTTTTTGGCAGTATTGCTGGGGCAATCGCCGGGCACTTCCTGCTTGTTCCACCCTACTCGTGGGGTGTGGTAACCCTATGTGCACTCTTCGGAGCTTGGAGCCTCTTTGGAGAGGTCCATGCTGGGAATGTCGTGGTTCGCCTGGGAGGGCTTTCTTGGTCGATGGAAGATTTTGTCCGGGGATGGCTCATCACGGGTAGGACCGGCTCCGGCAAAACACAGTCTGGTATCAATTCCATCACCTACCAAATCTTCCAGAATGTGAAGGACTGGGGTGGCATCTGCCTCGATCAGAAAGGGCTCTACTGGGAGATTCTCATCCGGATGGCCGCCCACTTCGGAAGGAGCGGCGATCTTGTTCTTTTGCAAACCCGTCCCGATGGTGAAAGCCTGCTGTGGAGACCTCCACATTCCATCAATCTGACCGGTAATCCCAAGGTTCCCGCTTCCACCTATGCCAAGGTGATTGTGGATACTGCGGTCTCGCTGACCGGGGGGCGTGGCGGGAATCCCTTCTTCCCGATCAAGGCCCAGTTGGCCATCCAGATGGCCTTTGAAATCCTCCGGCATCTGGAATGTTTCGTCACCATTCCGAATATCCATCGGCTTTTGCTGAGTCCTGCCGATACCACCGAGACTCTTCGAATGCTCGAGAAGCAGGTCGACCAGCGATCCAAAGAATTACTCTCAACCCTGCAATCATACCTTGAGCAACCTCCCGAGCAGCTGGGAGGTGTTCAGGGCACCCTCAGCACATACCTGGAATTTTTTCTGAATCCTGAGATCGCCGAGGTGTTTTGTGCAGATGAGCCGACCTTCTCGGTTGGAGAAATCGACCGGGGTAAGATCGTTTGCCTCGCGATGCCGCAGAAGTTCCAGAGCGAGCGCCTCTACATCAATACGATCTTGAAGCTCTCCTATTATTTCCATGCCCTCAGCCGGTTCGACAAATCTGCCGAGGAACGGGAAAAGGACAACCTGCTGATTCTCTTTGCGGACGAGGGACAGGAGATCATCACCGGTGCCGAGTCGGCCTTTGCGGATCATCGGGCAGCAGGAGTTATTCGTGAGGCCAAGGCGACGATCGTTTTGGCCACACAGGCATACACCTCGCTGTTGGGATCTAAGATGATTTTGCAAAAAGAAAAAACGTTTTATCTTTTTTGTTGACGAATGAATTCGATCGCATATTTTAAGAGATAATCCTTCCAGCTCAACTTCAACCTCCCTCGTCTAATGATCCCTAGAGATGTTAAAAAATTGTATTGTTCATGCAATCCCCACCAGCGCGACCGCAGTAGATTTGATCAGCTCCCAATAACAAGTTCCTTTCATTTGCGCTCGAAAGGAACACAAGTATTCAAGTCGATTTTGGTTTTCTTGGTGTTTTTGTCGTTTATGACAATTGCTGTCGATTCACTAAAATCCGCAAGCCTGACATGGAATGCAACGGGCGGGAATGGAACGTGGAGCACCTCGAACGCGAATTGGTGGAATGGATCCTCGAATGTGCTTTGGAGTCAAAGTAACAATACGACGGCCACCGATGAAGCCACATTCGCAGGACTCGATGGCAACTACACGATCACGCTTGGAACGCAGATCGCTACAGGCAATCTCACCTTCAGCAATTCCGGATACACGCTTACAGGCAGCGAGCTTTTCATTCCCAACAACGGAACTATTACTGTGGCCGCAAACAAGACAGCTACGATTTCCTCAAAAACCTTGGGCCTAGCAAACACTAACCTTAATATGACAGTGAACGTCGGTTCCACGCTGAATCTTTCTGGCGGGCATTCTGCCACGACCGGGGCAACGAGTTTGGGGGCGCAATTTCGCATGCAGGGGGCGGGCACGTTAAACATGAGTGCCGGCGAATACTACACTCCGAGTATTCGTCTAGATGCCGGGGCGCTCAACCAAACCGGAGGCAACCTCCTTATGACGGGCACAACCGGATCCATGAACCTCAACTACGGCGCAGGGCGCGATGTGACCTACACGCTCTCTGGGGGATCGCTGCGAATGGAGTCCCATACAAGTAATTCCTCGCAAACAGGCATGCATCTAACCATCGGACGCGATAACGGAAACAATGTTGGCAAGCTCGCATTGCAGTCTGGGGGCAACATTACGATTGGTGCCAACAGTGGTGCGGTTCTCAATATTGTAGGAAAATCGAGTAATGCCAATGGGTGGCTTGATGTCCAAGGCGGAAACCTCACGGTTGGCACGGCGAATGCCATTAGCCAAATCTACTTTTTCGCTGATGGGGCCAATGCCGGCAAAAATGCCACGATGACTCAGTCTGGAGGCACCGTCACCACACAAGGCATCCAGTTTGGAGGGACGACGGGGACTTACAATGCCACGGCCAACGCCACCCTTCAGCTCACGGGTGGCAGCCTTTATGTCGGCTCTAGTGGCATTACCAGAGGCAGTGGCAATGCTTCCGTGCTGACACCCAATATCGTGCTCTCCGGTGGCACGCTCGGAGCCTCGGCAAACTGGACATCCTCGCTGGGCATGAGAATTGGCAGTGGTGTCACCACGATCCAAGCAGGCAACATCACCGGCACAGCCTTTAACATCACCCTTTCAGGAAATCTTTCCAACGTCAGCGGGCAGACGGGAAGCCTTGCCAAGAGCGGCAACGGCACATTGAGCTTGAGCGGAGCAAATACCTACAACGGCACAACCACGCTCAGCGCTGGCACATTAGCCGTCAACAGCGCTACGGCGATTGGATCGAGTGCACTCACGATCGCAGGCGGCGCGCTTGATAACACCAGCGGAACTGCCATCACACTCTCGAACAATAACGCACAAAACTGGAACGGCGACTTCACCTTTGCAGGAACAAGCGATCTGAATCTGGGCGCTGGCGCTGTTGCTATGAACGCCAGTCGAATCGTTACAGTGACTGCTGGAAACCTCACCGTAGGCGGCTCTGTTTCGGGCTCTGGGTTTGGCCTTACGAAGAATGGGAGCGGCAGTTTGATCCTGAGCGGAGCAAACACCTACAACGGCGCGACCACGATCAATGCTGGGACGCTGTCATTGGCGAGCGGGGGATCGATAGGCACCAGCAGTTCGAACATGACGCTTGCCAATGGTGCCGTTCTGAGAATCGGGAGCGGGGCGGTAGTGAATGCTTCGGCGAATATGAGCGTCAGGGGAAACAGCACCATTTTGCTTCAGGGCGGCGGGCAATTCAATGTCGGCACTGCAAGCTCGACTGTAGTTTTTACATCGAGTGGCTCCACAGGCGTCCAAAACAACACTCTTGGTAGCTCAGGAGCGTTGGGAGCAGGAGGCAACATGACAGTGACGGGAAGTTTTCTACGCCCGGCCGCCTCAAATTCCCAGAGCTACACATTCACCTTCGATAACGTGAATGTGAACGCCAGCGGCGCGACTTTTGAAGTGGGGCGCGGTGGTTCTCTCAATACGGTCACGATCACCAACAATGCAGTTGTCACAGCTGCCAACACCACCATGTCTGTTGATGCGAGAGACTACAACTTGCATGTCTCCAACGGCGGTAGGCTCGTTTTAAGCGGAACCTTGGCATTGGCTTCAGGGTCATCGACTGGCGCAAACAACACCATCAACATCAATGGTGGGCAGGTCACCGGTGCAACCAGCTTGAGTTTTTTAACATCGGCAAACTCAACGAATGCGAGGGTGAATGTCTTGAACGGCGGGTTGCTGTCAACGGGGGGTAGCACAGTCAATGGCACAGGCACCTTGGTTTCGGTGAATGGCACAGGCTCTCATTGGAACCTTGGTTCCGCTACGCTAACTCTAGGCACTATGAACTCCACAGTGCTTGTATCCAATGGTGGACAGATCACCGCAGGCTCAGTGAATGCCGGGGCAGGTGCCGGCAACTTCACTTTTGATAATGGTAGCCTGGTGGCTGGAGCAAACGGTAGCCTCACGTCTTCGGTAGGCGTTTTTGGAATCAGGAGTGGGGGGGCGACAATCGATACAGGCCTCTTCACGCTGACTGTCAGTGCCAATCTCACGGAGGATGCCGGAAGCGCTGGCGGAGGTCTTACTAAAAATGGCAGCGGCACGCTGACCCTGAATGGCATCAACACCTACACCGGTGCCACCACCATAAGTGGAGGAAACCTCTCATTTAGCACCACGGCAGCGCTCGCTTCAACCAGCGGCTTGAGCATGGCCACCGCCACCGCCCTCATCTACACAGGTGGCGCTGCCACTCTGAATCGTGACATCTCCGTTACTGGCGGCACTGGTACTATCCGCAATAGCGGCACCGGACTCCTCACCCTCTCCGGCGGCCTTAGCAAAAATGGCACCACACTCACCCTCGCAGGCGGCAGCAACGGCATCACGGTGAGCGGACTCATCAGCGGCTCCGCCAACAACTCCGACCTCGTCATCGATGGCGGCACCACCACGCTTACAAACGCGAACAATTCCTACAACGGCCCAACATTCATCATCAACAGCGGCACCCTGAACGCCAATACCGCCGGGGCCCTGCCAACCAGCACGCTCACTGCTGTGACCATCAACGGCAGCTCCACGCTCGCCCTCGGAGCCAGTCAATCAGTCGCCTCCCTCAGTGGCACAAGCGGCTCCTCGGTAAACCTGAACGCCAACACGCTCACGATTAACGGAAGCTCCAGCACCACCTACAGCGGCGGCATTTCCGGAACCGGCAACCTCGTAAAAAACGGAACCGGCACCCAAACCCTCGCCGGAGCCACAACATTCAACGGCACCACCACGGTCAACAGCGGCACGCTCCAAGCCGCCACAGCCAACGCCCTCGCCAACACCTCAAACATTGACCTCAACGGCGGCTCCTTCCTTGTCACGGCGGAGAACGCCGTGAATGACAGCGCAAACATCAACCTCAACAGTGGCACCCTGGCCGTTAGTGGAACCTTCAACGAGAATGTCGGTCTCCTCACCCTCAGCGCCAACTCGGTCATCGACCTGAACGGCTTCACCGGCATCCTCCGCTTCGGCGGCGTTGGCTCCTGGGCTTCCAACACCACGCTGGCCATCTGGAACTGGAATGGAACGCCACAATACAATGAAAACAACGCCCCCTACAGCGGCGGCACTCGCCATGTCGTTTTCGCCAGCAACAGCGGGCTTGAACAATACCTCGATCGAATCAGTTTTTACAGTGGCAGCGGTAGCGGGTTCGTCGGAAACGCTTTTGAAGATTCCTTCAGCCAATCCGGCTTAACTGGCACCGAAATCATAGCCGTCCCCGAACCCGAAACTTACCTCACCGGCTTCCTGCTCCTCCTCGGCTTCGGCATCTACCAGCTGTCCCGCCTCGTCCGCCAAGGCCGGGGTCTCCTCGCTCGCCTCACCCTCCTTCTCCCAAGAGCCCATCGCAAACCTTTGGAGGGTCAACCTCCGGCTTGAACCAAATTTTAAGCACGGAAGGCGCAAAAACACTACCAGAAACCTTCTCGTGAAAAACTGTCCGAACAACGCTTGCCCTTTGCGCGCCCGAGACAACAAGGCTTCCCTTTGACCCCGCTTCGCGGCTGAATCTACTTTGAGCCCGGAATTACGATCAATCGCGTTGCCTTGTCGTCCTTCTTTACCGATGAGGAACTGCCTCTTGTGACGAGCGAGGAACCGAGTGGCGAGGTGGACCAGGAAGCGCCGGAGTTGCTGCGGGTCTGGAGGGAGGTTCCGAGCGGTAGGTGGTGCGAGAGCCTCATGAAGGAATCCTTTCCACCCCTCGCGATTTAAAAAAGTGATTTAGCTCTTCTTTAACCTCTCCTTGACCACATCTCCCAGATACTTCTGAACCGTCCGTTTCATGGGACGTGCTCCGAGAGCCTTGGTGATTCCCTTACGAATCAGCATCTCAACGGTTTCCTCATCCACCGTTAGTTCGATTCCCATGTTCCGGTAACGCTCGATCTCTTCCCCAA
>CAIWSO010000566.1 GCA_903915315.1 uncultured Spartobacteria bacterium
GTACTCGTCCTCTTCCAAGGCATCGTGGCCTACCACGGACCAGCCAAGTTCCTCACCCATTACTTCGCGGTGAAACATCCGAATGAAGTCTACGCCAGGCTCGAGATGCGCTCCCCGGATGAGTGGTCTGCCTCATGGAGCAAGCACAGCGAGGCACTCAAGGAGGCGGGTAAGCCTAGAGCATCGAGAAGAAAACGCCCTGCAAAGACGGAGGCCACCCCAGCAAACGAGGACGAAGACATTGAGAAGACATCGTCCCTGCCCGGGCCGGTGAGCCAGTTTTTGACACTCCTGTCCCGCCGCTTACTTGTCTTCTCACGCAGTCGCCAGCAACTCCTTCTTCAGATCGGCCTCATTTTTGGTTTCCCCCTTCTCGTGGCCATCTTTGCTTGGAACGGCCTGCCTGCCGTCAAAAACCTGAGCATGGGCCTCGATCTCAATTTGCTCCAGCAACTCAACGAAGCCCGTGATTTTTTAATCCAATCCAGCAAGGTCGGCAGCCTTGTCTCAGGCATCGTCATGTTCCAGGTCATCCTGCTCACGCTCATGGGCGCAAACAACTCGGGGCGAGAAATTGCCGCCGAACGCCTTATTTTTGAAAAGGAGAAACTCTCGGGCCTTCACTCCCTCGCCTACGTGGCCAGCAAGTCGACATTCCTCGCCTTCATGGTTCTGGCCCAATCTTTATGGATGGGATTTTTTGTTCATCAGGTTTGTGGATTTCCTGGGAATTTTGCGGCGCAGCTTTTCCTCCTCGTTCTGGTCAATGCGGCGATGACCTCGATCTGCCTGGCGATCTCGAGCCTCATGAGGTCCCCGGAGCAGGCTTCACTTGTTTCTATTTATCTCGTGGGCTTTCAGCTTCCCCTATCCGGAGCCGTGCTGGCACTTCCGGAGCTTCTCGGCACCCTCGTACGCCCCTTTGTCTCGGCTTACTGGAGCTGGTCGGGAATCCTGCAAACACTCAAGGAGGAACGCTACTACGACATCGTTCAAACGGTCGTCCAAAGCCCCCTTTCCTCACTCTCCCTTTGCATCTGGATTCTGCTGGCACACATCGCGGCAGGACTCGTTGTCACTTTCATCGGTTGTGAGCGGCGCCACATCGCTTGAGGCGCTTCCGTTTCTCCAAAAAAAACCCCGCCCGCATTGAAGCGGACGGGGCATTAAAGCCGAAATAGGCGAGTCGTTTACTTAACGATGTGTCCCGAGATATGCTTGGTCATCTCGAACATGGTCACTTGGCCCTTGCCACCGAAAACAGCCTTGAGAGCGGCGTCCGCGTTGATGAGGGTCTTTTTTGTCTTATCTTGGAGACCGTTTTTCTTGATGTAGTCCCACACTTTTTTGGTGAGTTCGCCACGACTGACAGGTGTCGAGCCGATTACGGCGGCAAGCACGGCATCAGGCTGAACGGGTTTGAGAAGGGCTGCGTTTGGTTTGCGTTTGGGTTTTTCTGTGGTTGGCATGATGGATTTTATTGGATTGTAGGTTAGCACTGAATCACAGCCGAAGTCGTTTTTTCAGGAACCAGATTCGGGCTCGCAGATGAAAACGTCTGGGGGTGATGTATGGGGACACTTACCAAGCCTCCCCATACTACGTCGATACTTTCTTTTTTGTTTTTAACCCCTGCTGGGATCCCTAAAATCAAATCCGCTAAAAATATGTGGCTTGCAATTTTCGAGGGCTCCAAAGAATCTTGCTCGCACATTCAACGGGGCTTAGCTGCCCGGTCACGGATGCGGTGATTTTTTCCAAAAACAAATACGGATAATTTATAATGGCGACAACGACACTCGAGCACCCAGATGCCCTCACACGCAGCCTGAAGGCGATGCAGGAAACTGACGAAATGCTGGGCGAGAAGATGGTGATCAACATGGGCCCATCCCATCCCTCCACCCACGGCGTTCTTCGTATGGTGCTGGAACTCGATGGCGAAGTCGTTACCAAGGCGGTTCCTGAGATCGGTTACCTCCACCGCGGAGATGAAAAAATCGCTGAAAACATGCAATACAACCAGTTTGTTCCTTATACAGACCGGTTGGACTACCTCTCCCCTATCGCTAACAACGTCGCCTACGCCCTCGCTGTTGAGAAACTCATGGGCTGGGAACTGCCGGCCCGTGGCAAAGCGATTCGTGTCATTTGTTGCGAACTCGCCCGTATTTCCTCCCACCTCTTGGCCACTGGGTGTCTCGGCATGGATCTCGGCGCGACGACCCTCTTTCTCTACACTTTCACCGAGCGTGAGAAAATCTACAATATGGTCGAGCAACTCTCGGGCGCCCGATTCACGACCAGCTACACCCGCGTGGGCGGTCAAACCCGCGATCTTCCCCCGACCTTCCTGGCGATGCTCAAGGACTTCTTGGCAACTTTCCCTGCCGCTTTTGATGATGTGGATAAGCTGGTGACCCGCAACCGTATTTTCGTCGATCGCTGCCGCGATGTGGGTGTCATCAGCAAAGAAGATGCCATCGCCTTCGGACTTTCCGGCCCCAATCTTCGCAGCTCCGGCGTCGATCACGACCTTCGCAAAAAACACCCTTACTTGGATTATCAAAACTACGATTTCGATGTCCCGATCGGAGCTGCCGGGGATAGCTACGACCGCTACCTTGTTCGCATGGAGGAAATCCGCGAAAGCATCAAGATCCTCCGCCAAGTCGTCGACAAACTTCCTTCGGGCCCGATCAACTGCCACGATCCTAAGAGCATCCTTCCCGAGAAAACCACCGTGCTCACCAAGATGGAGGAACTCATCCACCACTTCATCGTCGCGACAGAGGGCATTCACGCCCCTGCTGGAGAAGTCTACTTTGGCGCAGAAAATCCCAAAGGCGAACTCGGTTTCTACATCAACAGTAAGGGCGGCGGCGTTCCCTACCGCATGAAGATCCGCTCGCCCTCATTCTGCAATATCAGCATCCTCTCGAAGATGCTTCCCGGTAGCATGGTGTCCGATGTCGTAACCATTCTCGGTTCGCTTGACCCTGTTTTCGGCGAGGTGGACCGCTAGTCGATTGAAATTTTGCATCTCATGACTCTCGCAAACCTGCTATCAGAGCCCCAAATCATTCCTGAACTGGCTTCCACAGAACGTTGGGACGCCATCCGGGAAATGGTGGACGTTCTCGTTAAATCCGGGAAAGTCGATGCCTCTGATCGGGATTCTGTTCTGGAGTCCATTCGTCAACGCGAAGAGACCATGAGCACAGGTATCGGTTTTGGGATCGCCATACCCCATGCCTCGTCATCGAAGGTCCATGACGTCGTCGCCTCTTTCGGTCGCTCCTCAGCTGGCATCCCCTTTGAATCCCTAGACGGCGAACCCGTTTCTCTCATCGTGCTTTTTGTTGTTCCAAAAGATCAGTTCCAAACCCACTTGCGAACACTCGCTGCGATTGCCAAATTTCTGAACGATAAAACCGTCCGCGAGGAACTTGGCAAAGCCGATGATGCGGCGGCTATTCTGAACGTCTTCGAAAACCGCTCTCCCCGTCCCTAAATGCCAACTCCGCGCGAACTTCTCGCTGCGCGTTTGCGTGCCGCATTAATCTCTGCGGAACTCGACCCGGCCCGTGCTGATGTCACCCAATCCGCTGACGCCCGATTCGGCGACTATCAGGCGAATGCCGCCATGGCCCTCGCCAAGGAAAAACGGGCTAATCCGCGCGATGTCGCTGCCGAGATCATCAGCAAACTCGACGTCACCGGTCTGTCCGCCCCCCCCGAGATCGCGGGCGCAGGCTTTATCAATTTCCGCCTAGAGAATTCCTTTCTCTCCACCGCGCTTTCCGCGATGGCGAAGGACGATCGCCTCGGCGTCTCGCGCGTTGCCCAACCACGCAAAATCGTGGTGGATTTCAGTTCCCCGAATGTGGCCAAACCCATGCACGTCGGACATATCCGGAGCACGATTCTCGGTGACTGCCTCGTCCGCGTGGCCCGCTTTCTCGGACATGACGTTCTCGCAGACAACCACATCGGCGACTGGGGCACCCAGTTTGGAAAAGTCATTTACGGATGGAAGCATTTCCTCGACCGCGAGGCTTTGCAAAAGGACGCCATTTCCGAGTTGGTCCGCCTCTACCGTGAGGTGAACCGCCTAGAAGAAACTGACGAGACCATCAAACGCGTGGCCCGAGAAGAACTCGTCAAACTTCAGGCTGGCGATCCCGAAAACTTCGCCATCTGGCAACAAACGGTCGAGCTATCGTGGCGGGAATTTGAAAAACTCTACACGCTTCTCGACATCCGCTTCGACGAGCGGCTTGGCGAAAGCGCCTACAACGACGCCCTAGCCCCCCTCTGCGCGGAGCTTGAGAAACGCGGCATCGCGACCGAAAGCGAGGGCGCACTCTGCATTTTCTTCCCCACCATTCCTGCGCTCGAGGGCAAACCTGCCATCGTTCGCAAAAGTGACGGCGGATTCCTCTACGCCACCACGGATCTGGCCACCATCGAGTATCGCGTCCGCCACTGGCATCCCGATTCCATTTGGTATGTCGTCGGCGCCCCACAAGCTCTCCACTTCCAACAAATCTTTGCGGCAGCGAAACTCATGGGCATTGACTCGGATATGCGCCACATCGCTTTTGGCAGTATCCTCGGCGAGGACCGCAAGATCATGAAAACACGCTCGGGCGAAAATGTCGGCCTGAGCGAGGTTCTTACTGAAGCCGTGGAACGCGCGCGCCGCATGGTGGAGGCCCGCTCTGATAAACTCCCACAGGAGGAAATCGAATCCACCGCCCACACGATCGGCCTCGGCGCGGTCAAATATGCGGAACTCTCCCAAAACCGCCTCACCGATTACGTTTTTTCGTGGGACAAGCTCCTCGCCCTGGATGGAAATACCGCACCCTATCTTCAGAATGCCTATGTCCGCATTCGCTCGATCTTCCGTCGCGCGGAAGAAGATGCAGATATCTCCGCCCCGATTCTTTTGGATGAACCTGCTGAACGCATTCTCGGTCTCAAACTTCTCCAGTATGCGGAAACCGTTCCTGTAGTCCTAGACGACTTCCGACCGAACATCCTCGCCAACTATCTTTACGAACTGGCAAATACTTACCATTCCTTCTACGAGGCCTGCCCTGTGCTCAAAGCCCCGACTCCAGCCATCCGAGCCAGCAGGCTCCTTCTGAGTTCCCTCACAGCCCGCACGCTTTCCCACGGGCTTTCTCTCCTAGGCATTCGCTGCCCGGAGAAAATGTAACCCCCTTTGTTCCCTGACTGGGACTAGCCCGCTCTTTTATCGACCGAAGAAGCGACGAATCCCTTTGGAAGGGCTTTTAGCTGCGACGGGTTCGTGATGAACCGGGCGACTGGGACGCGGCCCTTTGGGCTCCTCGGATGCCGACATCGTGATAGGAGCATGCTTGCGAGGGATACCCCGACCAATGAACTTCTCAAGGGAGCGCAATGGAGCGCGGTCTTCTGAAGTGACAAAACTGATAGCATCACCCACAGCTTTCGCACGTCCAGTGCGGCCAATGCGATGAACGTAATCCTCGGGATGCGGCGGAAAGTCAAAGTTCACTACATGCGAGATCCCTTCGACATCGATTCCACGAGCAGCGATATCCGTAGCGACAAGAACACGAACCGTCCCAGCCTTAAAGTCACGGAGAGCGCGAATGCGCTGATTCTGTGAACGGTTGGCATGAAGGGTGGCCGTCGTAATGCCGGATTGCTCCAATCGGCGGGCGACGCGGTCGGCCCCGTGCTTTGTGCGTGTAAATATCAATACCATCTGCATCGCGGGATCACGAAGAAGGTGGAGGAGCAGATTCTGCTTACCGGGATGCGGAACCTCGTAAACGCACTGTTCGACGGTCTCGGCGGGATTGGATCGCTTGCCGACTTGAACGACTTTCGGCGATTCCTGAAACTCGCGGGTGATTTTTTCGATATCGGGCGAGAGCGTCGCCGAGAAAAGCAGCGTCTGGCGCGGGCGCGGCAGAGCCTTCACAATTCGGCGGA
>CAIWSO010000567.1 GCA_903915315.1 uncultured Spartobacteria bacterium
CGATTGGGCAAAAAAAACGGATTGCGCAAAAAAAACGGATTGCGCGAAAAAAACGGATTGCGCGAAAAAAACGGATTGCGCGAAAAGCGCCTGCTCCAAGCCCTGTTCTTCACCGAGCGCTACTTCAGCAAAATGCGAGAAACCCGCATCCTCAGTCGCTCAGTAAAACTCTAAAAACATTTCAGATAACCCTAGGATAACGCCTTGTGTTATTTTGTTTCAGTTTTAAACCGTCGCAGGTGCTACCCAGCGGCGGTTTTTGCTTTTGATGACACACGAAAAGAAGGCTGACCGACTTCGGATTTGAGAAAGGGATTGCCTGAGGGGGCAACTTCCCCAAGATTATGCACCGTTAATTCATGAGCTCAGAAACATCCGAAGCAAAGCCACTCGCCGCAAACGAAATTCTCAAAGCTGCCTCGCATCACCTGCGTGGCACGATAGCCGATGAACTCGCTGATTCCTCCACTGGAGCGATCACCGAGGATGCCGGTCAGCTTACCAAATTTCACGGCCTTTATCTCCAAGACGACCGCGACCTGCGCATCGCCCTCAAAAAAGCCGGCAAGGAGAAGGCGTTTTCCTTCATGTTGCGTGTTCGCCTGCCCGGCGGGAAGGCTACGCCGGCACAATGGCTCGTTCTTGATAAGCTCGCTGCCGATGTGGCATCGCCCTCCCTGCGGTTGACCACACGCCAAACATTTCAGTTTCACGGGGTACTCAAGGGCAACGTAAAAAAACTCATTAAAGGGATGCACAAAGCCCTTCTCGACTCCATCGCCGCCTGTGGGGATGTGAATCGCAACGTGATGGCTCCTCCGAACCATGAGCGCAGTGCCGCTGCCCAAGAAGTCTACGAGCACGCGAAAGCTTGGAGCGAGTATGCTCTTCCCAAAACCCGCGCCTACCATGAGATCTACCTCGATGAGGAATTGGTCGCTGGCGGAGAACCCGAGCAAGAGCCGATGTATGGCGATACCTACTTGCCACGTAAATTCAAAACAGGCTTCGTTCTTCCGCCCTCTAACGACGTGGATATTTTCTCCCAAGATCTCGGATTCATCGCGATCATCGAGAACGATAAACTTGTAGGCTACAATGTCACCGCCGGTGGTGGACTGGGAATGAGCCATGGAAACAGTGAGACCTTCCCGCGCCTAGCGGATGTGCTGGGTTTTATTGCTCCCGACCAAGTTAATAAAATCGGCGATGCCATCCTGACCACGCAGCGGGACTTCGGAGACCGCACCAACCGCAAGCATGCTCGATTGAAATACACCATCGAGGATCGCGGAGTGGAGTGGTTCAAGGGCGAGGTACAAAAACGCTCTGGCATCACATTTCAAGCTCCCCGTGCTTACCATTTTACCACGATTCAAGATCCTGTCGGTTGGCACGAATGCGCCGATGGCAACTGGTTCTATGGTCTTCACATTTTGAGTGGCCGTATTGTCGACAAGGATGGATGGATGATGAAGTCTGCCCTTCGTGAAATCGCAGCGATTCACACGGGCGACTTCCGTCTTACTCCTTCCCAAAATCTCAGCATCGCGGGAGTCACGCCTGGGATGAAACCTCAGATCGAGGCTATCCTCGCTAAGCACGGAC
>CAIWSO010000568.1 GCA_903915315.1 uncultured Spartobacteria bacterium
AGATTCAGTTCATCGCCGTCTGCTTTAGCTAGACAGGGATAGATTCCATTATTTCTCTGCGTTTTGTAGGTGGGGTAAATCCCCCTCTATCTTCTTTTTAAGAACGTTGTGACGTTGTGCCATGATAATAAAGAAAATCCAAATGGCATTAGATAGGGAAAAGTTGCTTAATCTATTGCCTCTTTTTGAGGGGCAAAGCATTACGGACGACATTATCGACACGATCAGTGACCATGATTTGGAGCTTATTGGTGTAAAAAAACTGGGCGAGCGTCGCCGAATCCTGCTCGCATTTGCGGAGATGGGAGGCGGTCTTTTTGACCTCACTTCTGTGGCTACTGTAGGTTCTGGTCAGTTGCCTGCTGACTCCTCATTTGCGGGAATGGAAGTGAATGCTTTCCGAATCGGCAAGTATCCGATCATCCAATTTGAATGGGAAAGAGTACGCGTATGGGGGATGGCTAATGGATTTAAAATGGAAGCGGGTGAGGGAAGAGGAAGTCGCCACCCGATTACGCTAGTGAGTTGGTATGATGCTGTGAAGTGGTGTAATGCAAAAAGCAAGATGGACGGACTCAAATCGGTCTACAGCATCAATGGAAAAGTTTACACGAATGGAGAGTATGGGCCGGAAGGCTGCACGTTGATCGATTGGAACATTGCTGGGGACGGTTGGCGCTTGCCGACTGAGATCGAGTGGGAATGGGCGGCGAGGGGCGGAGCTTTGAGCCAAGGATTCCGATTTAGCGGTAGCGACGATGTCAACATTGTCGGTTGGCATGAACAAAACTCGGAAGGTACCCCTCACCCTGTTGGGGAGAAACATCCCAACGAACTCGGAATATACGATATGAGCGGCAACGTCTGGGAATGGTGTTGGGATAAGGAAGAGTCCCTTTCAGCTTGTCGGATCCGTGGTGGGAGTTGGATGGAACTGGATGGAAAAGGGACCGTTTCTTATCGCGTCAGCCGCAGCCCAGAAACCCGATACACCGTGATCGGGTTCCGTGTTGCGAAAAACGTTTAGCTTCGTTCGGAATCGGAGATTTTTCGAGCCTGCCCCAAGGCCGGATTAACGTGATCAGACGTTAAAGCAGAATTCGACGACGTCGCCGTCTTGGACTGTGTATTCCTTGCCTTCGAGGCGGAGCTTGCCAGCTTCGCGGGCTTTGGCTTCGGTGCCGCAGGCCATGAGGTCGTCGAATGAGACGATCTGCGCCGCGATGAAGCCACGCTCGAAGTCACTGTGAATGACGCCGGCGGCGGCTGGAGCTTTGTCGCCAGCCTGGATCGTCCAGGCGCGGGTTTCCTTCGGACCGGTCGTGAGATAGGTGCGGAGGCCGAGTAAGTGGTAGGCCCCGCGGATGAGTTGGCTCACGCCACTGTCTGTGACGCCGAGGCCAGAAAGAAATTCCAGGGCTTCCTCGCGTGGGAGTTCGGCGAGTTCGCTTTCGATTTGGGCGCTGATGACGACCGCTTCGCTGCCGAGGTGCTTCGCGGCATAGTCGCGGACGGCTCGGACGTGGATAGCGGCGGGGGAGTCTCCGGTAAGGTCGGCGAGGTCGTTCTCACCGACGTTGCAGGCAAATAGGGTCGGTTTTGCAGAGAGGAGGAAGAATCCGTGAAGAAGGGCCTTCTCTTCGGCGTTGAGTTCAGCTGTGAGGGCGGGCTTGCCGGCATCGAGATGTGGAATGAGTTTTTCGGCGAGGGCGAGTTCGGCCTTGGCGACCTTGTCTCCGCTGCGGGCGCCCTTTTGGCAACGATCGGCGCGTTTTTTGAGAGCTCCGAGGTCGGCGAGCATGAGTTCGGTATTGATGACCTCGATGTCACGGACGGGATCGACCGTTCCGGAGACGTGGTGGATGTCAGAACTCTCAAAGCAGCGGACGACTTGAATGATGGCGTCCACCTCGCGGATGTGGCTCAGGAATTGGTTGCCGAGACCCTCGCCCTCGCTGGCTCCTGCGACGAGGCCGGCGATATCGACAAACTCAATCGCGGCGGGAAGGATTTTTTCTGACTTCGAAATGGCGGCGAGTTTTTGCAGGCGGTCATCGGGCACGTTGACGATACCGACGTTCGGTTCGATCGTGCAGAAAGGGAAGTTAGCCGCTTGGGCTTTGCGGGTGCGAGTGACGGCGTTGAAGAGGGTGGATTTACCGACATTGGGCAATCCGACGATTCCAGTTTTGAGCATATGGGCTGGATAATACGGATAACTGATTAAAAGGAAAAATCTTCTTTTGCGGAATGATGCGATTTATCATGGAGTCATGCACCTCACTGAAGCCGTTTCTTACTTGGATGATCTCTTGCGCGTGGCGGAGGTAGGAGATTACCCGCAAGCGATGAATGGCCTGCAGGTCGAGAATTCCGGCTCGCTTTCCCGCATCG
>CAIWSO010000569.1 GCA_903915315.1 uncultured Spartobacteria bacterium
CGATCTCCGCAGGCCAAGTGATTGGTCGGTATGCCTACTGGGCTGATGACGAATGCAGTAAAGTCGACATCCGTTATGCCGGCCAATCTGCCAACACTTCAGGAGCTCACTCCCGCTCAAATGGATTTGGGTTTAGCGATCTCGCCCTGACGACACTTACCAACACACCGAATGCGACGGGGAATCTGACCGTAAGCAACTTAGCCAACCTTCTCGCCTTCACAAACGCCAACATCCAATCCCTGCCGCTAACCCCAAAAAGCGTGAAGAACTCCATCGCCGGAACGGGTGATTTATCCGAATCACAATGGGAAGCGATAAAACCATTTATAACGACTTTTTCACGGCATGACGATCGTTCGCTCGATGGCAAACGAAGGGTCAATCTGAATGCGCTCGTGACCTCCACGACAGATGCGAGCCAAATCGCCAACCAAACCCTCACCATCCGCGACGCGATCACCAACAACCTTCCGAAATTCGGTGAGCGATTTTACACGCTTTCTAATGGAACAACAACCACGCCGACAGCCGACCATCAAAAAGCTTATACCACTCGCATTGCGGCGAATATACGAGATTTTATTGATGCGGACAGCCAAGCCACGATCATTCAATCGGACGGTTCGGCTTACGCGGGGAACAGTCCTGATTTCATTCCCTTCGATCCCACGATTATCCAAGATGGCGACCTGCCACTTGCCTTCGGCAAAGAAGCCGGATTGTGTCTATCGGAGTATGCACGCGTCGCCCGAGTTGTAAACCAACCTACCGGAGCTCATCCGCTCTCAAGCACAACCCCTGTAACAGTCCAATTGCGCTTCGGGCATTACGTGGAACTTCAAAACATCTCGGGAAAAATAATCACATCCGCAGATCTCGGAATCGATCCGCACATCTTGCTCGCCGGCAGAGGAAATTGGATCAATGCGTTCCCGACTTCGAGCGGAGGAACCCCCACTAAACTTCGGCTGTCGGATGTGAAAATGCGCATGCCCGCGAACCTATCGATCCCGCCGAGCGGACTGGTGTATTTCACAACGGATGGAGGCCCATTTCCCAGCGACAGCCAGAGCGGGCTTCTTGGAACGACCACCACAAACCGCTACCAACTCACGTTTGGAACCGGAGCGGGGCAGTGGAATCTCATCAATACTAGTGGAAACACCCCAGCATCCACTGCAGCGGGATTTGAGGATTATTTCATTACCACGCGAGCAACAAATAGTGGCACCTCGCTACGCTACGCTGTCTACAACTCGGAGTCGATTGTCTCTCCGAGCTATCCAGATCAACAGGAGAGACTCATTCTCGCTAATTCCTCGGGAATTATCGACTGCGCATTCCGGATTTATTCCACTCTTCGACAATATCTTTACAGGGATTCACAAAATCCTGCCTGGTGTGCCACTTGCCTAGGTGATGCAGAATCTAGCACCGATAACAACGCTCCAAACGGTTTGGAATCGGATCCCCGCTACACCCGTGGCGACCTGCGCTCGAATTTCGAAATCGTCTCGGTGATCAAAAAAACCACCTCTCAATCTTGGAAAAACTCCGATTACGGCACAGGAACATCACTCAATACGTCAAACCAAACTACCCTTGGCTCATTGAATTTTAATTACGACAAAATGGGCTCCTATACGGGAATCAATACCTGGCGAAAGGGGCTTTACGAATTCACCTCCGACCCGGCTGGGAACGCAAACTACAAAAACACCAACCTCACCTCGCTGGCGGAACTTGGCTACATCTACGATCCCGTGCGATACGACATCGAAGGCTACCGCTCGATGGGGGCGACGCTACGCATCGGGCAGTCGGACTCCCCAACGAACAACCGTGCGACAAATTCCGCTGCGGACTATCAAAACTGGCTGGGCGGGCGCGGCAGCGACTCGGCAACCAACGCGGCCTACGGAAAGAACGCGTTTTTGCTGATGGATGTTTTTCGCACTGACACAAACACGGCCGGCCGCATCAACCCAAACAGCGTAGTGCGCGACGGCTTGGGCGTCGTTTTGAGAACAGCTCTCACAAATTTCATCTATGAAAATCAGGCCACGAACGGCGCATCCTCGCTGCTCGGCAACCAGACCCTGAATCCCACGAACACCGTTGCCGCGATCCGTAACTTCGCCACCAACTCCACGCATGGATTCCTCGTTTCTGTCGGCGACCTCTCACGCATACCCGCCTTCTGGGGAAATGGTACCTCCGCGACAAATATTGTGCCCGGTGTTCCCATGAGTGCGTCTTCGGATGGGGGCAAAGAGGAGTTCCTACGACGAACAGCGAATCTCCTGACTACCCAGAGTCTAGCGTATTCGGTCTATATTGTGGGTCAAACCGGCGAGATCCTTACCAAGAGTGGCACGGACACCTTTGTTCCCGCCTCCACATCAATCACAGAAAATGTTATTCAACTCGAACC
>CAIWSO010000570.1 GCA_903915315.1 uncultured Spartobacteria bacterium
CGCGTCAGGAAGGTCTTCCGCTTCTTGGGGGAGATCGAAATATTTGCAAATTTTCCCCTTGCACAAGTTTGAGAACTCTAGTCTACCTAGCCCGTCCAATGATGGTATCAAGCGTTCAACGCACATTTTCGGTATTCGATTTGTCTGCATGCAGGTGCTGAATTTTTCTTTTTTCAGCGCTCGTTGCGCTTGGCTACGCACATCACCCACTCACGCGAACTCGATGTTTGGCGTGATCATTCACCCCCCGACGAGGAGGCACTATTAATATTAAGGATATTCGCATCAATGAGCGGATCCGTGCACGGGAAGTGCGCGTGATTCTTGCAGCAACCAATGAACAGCTTGGCGTTTTGCGCCTGGACGAGGCGATTCGCCGCGCTCGCAGTATCGGGATGGATCTGGTCGAGATCGCTCCGAATGCCCAGCCACCGGTTTGCCGCATCGTGGATTTCGGTAAGTTCCGCTACGACCTCGCCAAGCAGGAAAAAGAAAAGAAGCACGTTGTGGGCAAGGTCAAAGAGATCAAATTTCGCGTTAATATCGATGAACACGACTACCTCACCAAGGTCCGGCATGCCGAGGATTTCTTGGACAAGGGGAACAAGGTCAAAGTGCATCTTCAATTTCGTGGTCGCGAAATGGCCCACCAAGATCTCGGGTTGCTCGTCGTCAAGCGGGTCAAAGAGGATCTCTCCGGAATGGCCCACGTCGATATGGAGCCTAAGCTCGTTGGACGCGCGATTGGTATGACTCTCAGTCCCCTGCCAGCAAACAAGCGGCACCGGAAGTTTTCCAAGCACGGCGAAATTATCGAACCGGAAGCGGTCGAGTCCGATCACGCCGGAGACGATGAGGATTGATCGTCGGTTGTTTCTTTTTGATATCGACGGAACGCTGATTACGTCGGGTGGTGCGGGTGAGGCGGCTTTGAAAGATGCCATGCGCTCCCGCTTCGATGTCGAAGAGGACTTGGATGGCATCATTCTCGCCGGAGCTACGGATGCGCGCATCGCGCGTGAATTGCTCGAAAAGCACAGCATTGCGGTTTCAGCCGAAAACGTGGCGGCCTTGCTGGACACTTACCTCGGTCACCTCAATGAGCGGATCGGGCGCCATGATGGCAAGCTTCTCCCCGGTATCGTGCCTCTTTTGAAAGTTCTTTCCGAACGCTCGGATGCCGTTCTCGCCTTGCTGACTGGCAATGTGATCCGTGGAGCGGAAATCAAACTCACCCACTATGGAGTCTGGGATTTTTTTGAATTCGGGGCTTTTGCGGATGATCACCATGATCGCAATGAGTTGGGGAAATTTGCCCGTGCGCGCGCTTTGGAGCGTCATGGCGAGGAATTTCCGCCTTCCCGGATTTACGTCATCGGCGACACTCCGAAGGACATCGAGTGTGGGCGAGCGATTGGGGCCTGCACCGTGGCCATTGCGACTGGGCACTACTCCTCGGATCAGTTGCGCGATCACGCTCCGGATTTTCTTTTTGAGGATCTCTCGGATACGGGGCGGGTGGTAGCGCTCCTCTTCGGCGAGTAGGAATCCGTCTTTAAGGGGATGCCGTTTTTTTGACCGGCGTCGTGGATGGCGGAGTGTTTACTTTCGAATTGGGCAGGATATCGAAGCGGAGAACGCCTAGTTTTTTGGGACTGATCGGGGGCCTTTCAAAAAGCAGGTTTTTCTCGTGGAGGTATTCCGAGAGGGTGGCGGTGATTTCCCTAGCCGTTCGGGCGGTGTCGAAGCTGACGCCGCTTCGGATGCCGTCGGCCGCGTGATAGAGGGAAGTGAAGGCCATTGGACCACTCAATGGCACGGCAATGATGCCGCCGATCCCTTGGGTGATATTCGAGCCGCCCGTTGTTTCAAATTCGAGTATCTTGGTCGGCTTGGCTCCGGAAAGATGGTAGACGGCGATGGTGGATTCCATCTTGGTGCCGCCGGCCCCGAATCCCACGGTGCTTCGCAGAAGTCGACTGCCTTGGTTCACCCGAGTAAAATGGCCTTGGAGCAACCAGTAATTGCCACGGGGTGGCTTGGTGTCCGGAGATAATATTCTGGCTTGAGCCGCGTGCGCCGGCAGTCGCTCGAGAAGTTCTCGTGACATATTGGCTTTGAGGCCGGCTTTGAAATCCGCGAGATCGCGTCCCTTTCTATCCACACGCAGGGCACTGTCCTCGACGGCAAAAGGCATCAAAAAAATCTCCAGTGGCGGTGCGGTGGGTGCGAAATGCTCGTCACGCTTCAAGTTGGTAATGCTGACGGATGCGCAGGAACTCAGTAAAAGAGCGAGCAGACCGAGCGTGGCGGGAGTGGTGATCGCTGCACTAAGTGATTTTTTCCAAGCGCAGGGGGTGTCTTTGGCTGGGATTTTCAAAGTGGATATCTCAGCCAATCAGACCTGCAAATTGTTCTCAAGAGATATTCCGCTTCGCGCTTTTTGATTTGCTGCTCTTGATTCTGAAGGATTGTGCAGATTAGATGGGCGTTTATGACATCAGATAAAACTTTCCGCATCGCCGTTCTGGCGGGCGACGGGATCGGGCCAGAGGTAATGGCGGAGGGATTGCGTGTTCTTGAAGCCGCAGCAAAAAAATTCGCGATTGGTTTGAGTTTTGATCACAAGCTGGTCGGCGGAGCCGCGATTGATGGGCAGGGAAGCGCCCTCCCGCAGGAGACGCTCAAGGCCTGTGAGGAAGCGGATGCGATTCTTTTCGGATCTGTGGGTGGACCCAAGTGGGAATCGCTTCCCGCCAATGAGCAACCCGAGCGGGCAGCCCTTCTTCCCCTGCGCAAACATTTTGGGCTTTTTGCGAATCTTCGTCCGGCGATCTGTCTGCCTGAGTTGACTCACGCCTCGCCATTGCACCCGCGTCTCGTCGAAGGCGGGTTCGACGTTCTCTGCGTTCGTGAACTCACGGGTGGATTGTATTTCGGTGAACCGAAATACATCAAAAGCGAAGGCGGAGAGGAATTCGCGGTTGATACCATGGTTTATTGGGAGTCCGAGATCCGTCGAATCGCGCGCGTTGCCTTTGAAGCCGCCCGCAAGCGTCGAGGTGAATTGACTTCGATCGATAAAGCCAACGTGCTTCAAAACGGAGTGCTCTGGCGCAGGGTCGTCAACGAGGTGGCGCGCGACTATCCAGATGTGAGCTTGAGGCATCTTTATGTCGACAATGCCGCGATGCAGTTGATCAAAAATCCCAAGTCTTTTGATGTTGTTCTCGCTGAAAACCTCTTCGGAGATATCTTGAGTGATGAGATGGCCATGATCGCGGGATCGCTTGGCATGTTGCCGAGCGCGAGTCTCGGGGAAGCTACTGGTGGGGAAACTCGATTTGGCATGTATGAGCCAAGTGGCGGCACCGCACCGGATATTGCGGGCAAGGGGATCGCAAACCCGATCGCTCAAATCCTATCCGCCGCCATGCTTCTGAGGTTCTCCCTCGGATTTGAGGAAGCGGCTTGCGCTATCGAAAATGCTGTTAGGTCAGTTATTTCCAAAGGATTAAGGACTTCGGATATTTATACGCCTGAAACAACGTTGGTCGGAACGGCAGAAATGGGTCAAGCCATTACCCAGAGCCTTTGAAGTTGGCGAAAAATCAAGTTTACCAAACTAAGCCTTGACCCGGAGAGTGGCTCCCTCCAGTGTAAATGGGTGTTTTAAAAAAGCTGGACGGAGCCCCCTTTTAAAAAGTCCGGTTCCCAATTTTTTTTATAAAACCCAACAACCATTTTCTCTAAAATTCGATGTTTGATAATCTTCTTGGACTCTTCTCTAGCGACATAGGTATCGACCTTGGCACTGCAAACACACTCGTTTACGTCAAAGATCAAGGCATTGTTCTGCGCGAGCCCTCCGTGGTGGCAGTTCAGCAGGGCACCAACCGAGTTTTAGCCGTTGGCAACGAGGCAAAACGAATGCTCGGGCGCACCCCGGGCAATATTGTCGCCATCCGACCACTCAAAGACGGCGTTATTGCTGACTTCGAGATCACCGAGGCCATGCTGCGCCACTTCATCAGCAAGGTTCACAACCGTCGTCGCATGGTTCGCCCTCGCGTTGTGGTGGCTGTGCCCAGTGGCATCACGGAAGTCGAAAAGCGTGCCGTCAAAGATTCTGCAACCCATGCCGGTGCGCGTGAGGTTTACTTGATCGAGGAACCTATGGCAGCCGCTATCGGTGTAGGTCTTCCTGTGCAGGATGCGGCCGGCAACATGATTGTGGATATCGGTGGCGGCACGACTGAGGTCGCCCTCATTTCACTCTCGGGTATTGTGTTCAGCCGAAGCGTCCGCGTCGCCGGCGATGAGTTGGATGAAGCGATCACCGTCTACATGAAGCGGGCTTACAATCTGATGATCGGTGAGCGCACGGCAGAGGAAATCAAAATCAAAATCGGTTCGGCCTACAAGTTGGAGAAGGAAGTTTGCCTCGAGGTGAAGGGCCGGGATCTCGTCGCTGGACTGCCTAAGACCATTTCCATTTCATCCCAAGAGGTTCGCGAAGCGCTTATGGAGCCGCTTTCCACCATTGTGGACTCGGTTCGCATCACTCTGGAGCGTTGTCCGCCGGAACTTTCCGCCGATCTCGTGGATCGCGGTCTCGTGCTAGCTGGCGGTGGTGCGCTCTTGCGTGGCTTGGATCGACTCATCTCCGAGGCGACCGGACTTCCTGTTCATGTGGCTGAAGATCCGTTGAGTGCGGTGGCCGAAGGGACTGGGCGCGCGCTCTCCGAGCTGAAATTCCTGAAAGCCGTTTCATCCGAACGGCCGCATGGTCGCTGATCCGGAACGTTCTCAAATGGAAGATGTCTAATCCTTCCAAACAATGAACAGACTTAACATCGCTCTCGTAGTCGCCTCCTTGGCGTTGGCGATTTATCTCTCCGCCCTGTCTCCTTCCTCGATGCAGTCGATGCAATCGGGATTCATGTCCATGCTTTCCCCCTTTCTAAAAACGGGAACCGCGATGCAGAGAAATATCGGTTCCGTGGGAGAGAGGCTCAAGACCCTGGATGAGCTGGAGGTCGAAAATGTCCAACTCGTAGCGGAAAACCGCCAACTCCGAGCTTCGACGCGGCTCCTTGGGGAACTTGAGACCGAGAATAACAAGTTGCGAATGGCTCTCGATTATCGTGAGCGCTCGTCATTCAAGCTGCTTGCCGCCCGCATCATTTCCCGTGATGCCTCAACGTGGTGGAATACGATTCGGATCGACCGGGGATTTGAAGATGGCGTCGAAGCCGATCAGCCTGTCCTCACGGATTTGGGACTGGTTGGAAAAACGACCACAGTATCCAAAAATGAAGCGATTGTGGTGCTGGTATCCGATGAGACTTGCCGTATCGCCGCCAAGGTCGAGGGAACAAAAGAACACGGCATCGTTTCCGGCATGCGGGTGCAAGAAGATGCCGTCGGAGGATTGCTGCAAATGAACTTCCTTTCCAAAAATGCTCCGATCCAACCCGGTCAGGAAGTTTTTACGGCAGGCGTGGCCCGAGGGTCCTTTCCGCCAGGGATACTGATTGGAAAAGTGAAAGAATTTATTCCGCGCACGCTTGACGGACAGGCGGTCATCGAACCTTGTGTGAATCTCATGACCACTGAGGATGTTTTTGTTCTAGTGGGAAAAAAATGAAACCACTGATCGATTTGCTGGCTTTGTTTATCGGTGTGCTTCTGGCTTTTATTATTCAAAATTTTTTGCCGCCGATGGCCGACCTCCACGGGGCGCATGTTTTGTTGGTGCCGATGGTTTTTTGTTATGCGGCGATGGTTCTGCCCTTCCCTGCCATGCTCGCCGCCGCATTTTTCACGGGCTTCTTAAGCGACCTTTTCTACCTTCACGTTGTGGCTGGGAAAGTTGAAATTCCTGTTGGATATTCTATTGTTTTCTTTGTGATATTCGGGTGTTTTGCAAATGGATTTCGTCCGGCGATGGAGAGTCGCAATTCATGGCCGTTCATTTTGCTCAGTACGCTCGGAACATCGTTGTTTTTGCTCGTTCAGTTTCTTTTGATCACATTTATTCGGGGAGGCATTATTGTGGCGCCGGCGGTCGGTTGGCGCATTTTGGCACCAGGTTTGATTGCAGGTTTGATTGCGCCTTTGTTTTATTGGACTGTGTCGCACATGGATCGCTTACTTCCTGATGGCTCCCGCAAATTGAGATCCGTCAATCGATGAAGCATTCGCGCTCCGGACCTCGCATTTTCTTTTTGGCGCTTCTCATCATCGGCGGGATGACGGGCATTACTCTTCGTCTCTGGAGCGTTCAAATCACACATGGAGCGGAGTACTCGGCCCGCATCAATTCGAGTTCAAAAGTGACCGTTCGACTCCCTGCTGTTCGCGGTGAGATTTTGGATCGAAATGGAATCAAGCTTGTTGAAAACCGGGCCAGCTTTGAGGTGGATTTTTATTTGCCCGACATGGTTCGAGCCTACCGTGAGTCGCGCGGGTCCATTCCTATCACGGCCTATCGTGGTCGGGTTCACAATATGCCCCGTGATCTCAAGGAGGCCGATGTGGTGAAAATCGTCTCGGAGACGGTTATCCCGCGCATGGAGGAATTAGGGGTGGCCAAGGATTATAATGCCAACGCGCTCCAGATGCACTACCGCACCAATCGCGAAGTCCCGTATAACTATCGTCAGGACCTCAGCTTCGAAGAAATGGCGCTTTTTTCTGAGAGGAATCTGGGACTTCCTGGTGTCAACGTGAGCATTAAACCGGTTCGCTGGTATGTTTACGGATCGATGGCTGCCCACATCCTAGGTTATGTGGGTGCGCCCTCCGACCTCGACAAGTTGCCTGATCTGAAAAACTTCAATTTTTACGAACCCGATGTGGAGGGGAAGGCTCAGTTGGAATTGTCTTTGAACGAAATGCTGAAGGGAAAGCCGGGGGCCCGCGTCCTCCAGCGCAATGTGAAGGGAGTCATCGACGGAGAAATCGAACGTCGTGAACCGGTTCAGGGCAACAATGTTTTTCTGACTCTTGACGCTAAAATTCAATCCATCACCGAAAATGCGCTGAGGCATGTTGGGCGCGGCGCGGCGGTCGTTCTCAATCCCAAAAATGGCGACATCCTTGGGATGGCGTCAGTCCCATCCTACGACCCCAATATTTTTATTCCGACGATTGCTTCCAGCGAGTGGAACCTCATCAACAAGGATGAGACCAATCCGCTGGTGAACCGCGCCATCAGTGCCTACGCTCCTGGTTCGACCTACAAGATCCCGATTGCCTTGGCGGGATGCCGGGCTGGAATCGTGGACAAATGCTTCAGTTGCTATGGTGGCGTTCAATACGGCAACAAATATATGAGGTGCTGGATCGCGGAGAAGAAACGCACTCATGGCAAGCTCTCACTGGCCGATGCCATCAAAGTTTCCTGCAACGCCTATTTCTATCAGTTTGGAAATGCTGCTGGCATTGAGCAGATCAATCTGGTGGGAAAAATGCTCGGATTGGGGCAAAAAACCGGCATTCCTCTTTCGGGTGAGTCGCCCGGTGTTCTTCCTGGCCCAGAGTGGCTATCGAAAGCGAATCCCCGCGCAAGGTGGTCCAACGGTTTCACGGCAAATACAGCCATCGGGCAAGGCGATGTGTTGGCCTCGCCGTTGCAAATGGCCATTGTCACGGCCGCCATCGCCAATGGGGGTATCGTATACTATCCTCGCTTGATCGATCGTATTGTGGCTCAGGATGGATCGGTTGTTTCCAAGGAACCGCCTCGTGTACGTGCGAATCTCATCGCCGATGCGGGCATTACGGAGGCTCAGATTGCAGAGGTTCGCAAAGGAATGTGGAATGTGGTGAATGACGGCGGCGGCACTGCGGGTCGGGCACGGAATGAAAATATGTGTACGGCAGGCAAGACCGGAACCGCGCAGTTCTGGCGTTCAGGCAAAAAAGACAACCACACTTGGTTCATTTCCTTCGCCCCCTATGACGACCCCGAGTATGTGGTTGTGACTTTTGTGCAGGGAGCCAAGTCCGGTGGAGGGGTTTCTGCTCCCATCGCTGCAAAAATTCTCAAAGACATCTCTGCCTACAAAAACGGAGAGGATGTCACCCTAGCCGCACTCGAGCCGGCCAAAGGCAATTTCCTTTTCACGGAAAGCATGGATTTTGGCCGTGAGGCCCCCGCCGCGAATAAACTCTCCGAGGACGCCGAAGTCGCCGAGAATCCTTCTGCCGAAGCGCAGGAAAACCGCCCCCCAGCCGCCCCGAGCGTTCGCGAGGACGCCGACGCCCGTGGCCGCGTGAATAATTCAGCCCAACCCAAGCCGGCTCCCCCCAAGCCTGCAACAACCCCGACACCCGCTCCCCGCAACAACCCCATCCAAAACATTTTCAATCTCATCAGTGGCAAAAAGGCCGCGGTCGATGGTGCAAACCAGAAGCCAAAACCGGAAAAACCAAAGAATCGGTGAGCCCACCCAATCGTGCGAAATCATTCGCACAAACCCTTATAAACTTAATGTTAGAAACAGTGAAAAAAATCCTAGGTTTCGGAAAAAAATCAACCGGCATCAAGCTGATCGTGAGTAGCGAGAAGCTTGAAAAACGGGTAGCCCTTCTCGAGAACAATCGTCTTGAGGAATACACCATCGAACGCGAGACCGACCGCAACATCGTAGGCAGTATTTACAAAGGCAAGGTCCGCAATATCGAACCGGGCATCAAGGCGATGTTCGTCGATATCGGATTCGAGAAAAATGCGTTCCTACAGTTCTGGGATGCGATCCCAGCGGCGCTCGACAGCGGCATCGAAACCATTAATCGTGCTGGCGAAAACTCGAAGAAAAAAGCCCCACGCATCACTCATAAAGATGTGCCGAATATCTACCCCGTGGGTTCGGATATCCTCGTGCAGGTGAAAAAGGGACCTATCAGTAACAAGGGGCCCCGCATCACCACCGATATCAGCCTCGCGGGTCGCTATCTCGTTTTGATGCCCTTCAATGACCAGTTCGGCATCTCACGTAAAATCGAGGACCCGAAAGAGCGGGATCGCCTACGCAAGATCCTCCGCAGCCTCGATGTGCCAGAAGGCATGGGGGTCATTATGCGGACAGTCGGTGCGGGGCAGCGCGCCCGCTACTTTGTTCGCGATCTCAGCATCCTTGTGGATCAATGGACACAGGTTCAGAAAGGCCTCCAGGAAAAATCCTCTCCAGCCTGCTTGTTTGAGGAACCCGACCTCATCGAGCGCACGGTTCGTGATTTCCTCACGGATGAAGTCGATGCCATCATTGTTGACGATGCCAAGGCGGTCGAGCGCATGCAGCACATTGTTGGTCAGATTTCGAAGCGGGCGAAAAAATCCATCCAGCACTACACCGGCGCCCAACCGATTTTTGAGTGTTTCGGTGTGAAAGCGCAGATCGAGGCCGCGTTCCACCGTCAGGTTTGGCTGCCCTGCGGCGGCTACATTGTCATCGATGAGACCGAGGCCATGATTGCTGTGGATGTGAATACGGGCCGCAACAAGGGATCGAAGGATATGGAAAAAACCATCCTTCAGACCAACATTGAAGCAGCTGAAGAGATCGCCCGGCAGGTGCGCCTGCGCAATATCGGCGGCCTTATCGTTGCCGACTTCATTGATATGAAGCACCGTAAGGATCAGCAGGCGGTTTATCAGCACATCAAAGAGCGCCTCAAGCGCGACAAGGCTCGCACCCATGTGCTGCCGATATCCCAACTCGGTCTCTTGGAAATGACGCGCCAACGTGCCAATGAGAGTTTGGCCAGTTCGATTTTCATTCCGTGTCCGCATTGCAGCGGCAAGGGAATGATCAAGAGCCCGATGACCATGAGTGTTGAGCTTCAGCGTGCCCTTCATGCTGTGATGAGGAAGCATCAAGAAGCCGTGCATGAGATCCGAGTGACTGTTCATCCCGATCTTCTCAATCGCTTGAGAACGGATGACGAGGAGCATCTCGTCGAGATCGAGCGTCGCTATGCTGGTCGCTTGGCCTTCCGCGCGGATCCGACCTACCATCAGGAAAAATTTGTCATATCCAACGCCATCACCGGCGAAGAGCTCAAGGCCTGACCTAGGCCAAATGGGAGGCCGCTTTTCTTTTTGCTCACCGCCAGGTGAGCAAACGGGGAGCGGTCTTTCTTATTTTATAGCTGGTTCGCTGAAGGCGAATCCGCCACGAATTTCAATACCCCCCAATCCTCCTGCCGATGGAAGCTCACCGGCATCTCGTGGGCAGATGAGCTGGAGAGGGTCGGGGAAGGATTTCTTGGATGGTAATCGTAACGGCTGAACGAAAACAGCCATTGTGATCCGGCTTCGGGTTGCCGCGCCTCCGCGACCATTGCGAGTGGGATGGAAGCCAATGCAAGCCAGCGATTGTCTTGTGCGAAGACTTGGGCGCGGCTTTCGATGACTTGGTTTCCGATGAGCCATTCCTGCGGAATGTCGCCTTTGGGAAGCTCGCGAAAAGCCTTTGCCGATGGCACGCGGAGTTGAAATTTTTGGTTATCAGGGCCTATGTGGAATTCATAATAGGCATCCTGATCGATTGGACGTAAAAAAATCTCAAAAATATCGCCCATTTTAAAAGCCGGCGCATTGAACTCCCGGGAGGGATTGAAAATGCCGGCATCGTCAAGTTCCGCCAATACTAACAAGGCGTTATCGGTCCATGCCGTGCGAACGCGCGCTGGCAGAAATCCGGCTTCGGGCTGAGGAAGCCAATGCTGACCAAGGTAAACAGGGGTTGATTTTTTGAACGCCTCCGCAGCCGAAGCCCAATCATCGAGGTGGAAGGGAATCACTCTTGGGCAAACTGTGTTTTGACGATGAAGATCCATATGGGATGGTCGCAATCAGGACAGCGGAAATCCTCACTTTTTTTCGGGTGCGACTTTTGTTTTAAGGGAAATGAGTGGCTTCTCAAGGAAGTGCCAACTCAATATGCCTGCGAGAAATGTGACAACAAAGGTGGTCATGATGAGGAAGACGTTTTCCGGGTTGCTTGGGAAATGGAGTTTTTCAAATGTTGTCTCGACCAAGGTGTGGATCAGGGGGTGAAAAACATAAAGAGCATAGCTGATAACCCCGGTGTAAACCAAACCTGGAAATTGGAGTACACCTCCCCAGAATCCGGTGAAGCCGATGGCCGCTCGCAAAATGAGCCATCCAAAAAACAGCGCTTCCAGAGTCTCTGCTAAGTGAACCCATGCCGTGTCGAAGCCCCAGAGGCGGATCACCGCGGCTCCGATCAAGCAACACCATGAGGCCACTGCGACGCTGGTCCTGCAGGCGAGCTGGCTGATGGCTTCTTTTTTCTCACGATAAAAAAGGCCGATTAAAGCGCCCGCAGCGATCGAGTCCATCGAGGAAAGCGGAGAATACCAAACCATCATGGGAGCAACGCCCTGCGTGGTCGCGATCCAGCGATGAAGCCAGGCGCCGACAAAGCAAAGAGCAAATATCGGAACGAACAGGCGTTTGGGTATCCAAAGGATCAAAAGAGAGAGAACGAAAACCATTTGTTCGCTGGTGGCTAGAAACCAGTAATGCGAAAGGGCACCCGGCCACTGCTCGGTGAAGCCCATGTAGAAATTCACGGAGAAAGTGCAAATCCAAACCCAGACTTGCCGCGCGGGTTCGATTCCGAACAGGCAAAGAATCCCGAAAGCTAAAAAGTAAACGGGAAAAATGCGGATCGCTCTTTTTTTGTAGAAACCTGTGAGAATATTTATGGGAGCACTTCCTCGATCCAATTGCTGGAGATGGTTTCCAATGAGCAGAAATCCGGTCATCACGAAGAAAAGCCTCACCCCCAAAGGGCCCAAGGCAATCCAAGTTCCAGAACCGGGGACAAGATGATAAAAGAGAACCATCAGGCAGGCGATCCCGCGCAGAGCATCGAGTTGGTAAAAATAGTTTTTAGCCTTGCTCATGGGGCCGAGAAAAATCCCTTCAGAGGTGATTGTCGAGATTTATTGAAGTTCCCCAAGTCCTTGAATGTAAATTGCGGACTTAAAAATTTGGGGGATCGAAGGGGAGGGTGACAATGAAGGTTGATCCTTCGCCGAGGGTGCTCTTAACGGTAATCTCCCCGCCAAGCAAACGGCAGAAGTGATGGGTGATGGTGAGTCCCAGCGCGGTGCCCACGCCTTGACGGATGGGCGATTGATCCGCTTGCGTGAAGGCTTTGAAAAGGCTCCCGATCATCTCGGGGGCGATGCCCCTGCCGTTGTCGGAAATGGTGAACTTGAGATATTTTGAGCCCGTGTTGTCAGCAATGTCGACGGAGAGCTTGATGGAACCTCTCTCGGTGAACTTGCACGCGTTGCCAATGAGATTGGAGAGGATGCGGCGGAGTTTTGTGGGATCGCTCTGGACTTCGCCGACGCCCGCTAGGATTTCGACTTCGAGGCGGTTCTTGTTTTTTTCAACGAGGGGCTGAACGGAGGAAGTGACGTCGCGAATCACCTTGGAGAGTTCGAATTTTTCGAGGTGGGCCTTCATTTCACCCGACTCGATTTCTGCTATGTCCAAAATGTCGTTAATAAGGTGGAGCAGATCCTTTCCCGCGCCATGGATTTTCTGTAGATCAGAAAGGGAGGTGCTCGGAGTGGCTTCGCACGACTCTTCGATGAGCATCTCGCTGTAACCGATAATGGCATTCAGGGGGGTGCGCAGTTCATGGCTCATCTTGGCAAGAAAGGCGCTTTTTGTTTTTTGCGCGGACTCAACGGCGAGGTTCGCCTCCTTCAGCGCTTGTGCGAGCGCGGCAAGTTCGACCTCGTTGGTCGAATTGATTTTGGGAGGCGTTTTCGACGAGCGTCTCACGAACAATGCGGTGAGCAAAATGCCGAGTACAAGTCCGCCGAATCCCACAATGAGTGCTTGTGCCGTCATGGAGAGAAGATGCTTGGGTAGATTGTTTTTGGCAACTGACAGGTCGGATTATTATCCCGACATGGCAGACGACCGCGCATGGGCGCAAAACCCATCGCGGGGAGATTTCTGCGCGGGCGTTCGGAGCTATGGGTCACTAGCTGGAGGTGCTCTTGTAGACCGTGACGAAGTTATTCCCGTCCTTGCGCTCGTAGGTCATATCATCTGCGATTTTTCTGAGCAGGAGGATGCCAAGCCCTTCCGTGGGGCGATCTTCGATGGGAAGATTCGTGTCCGGTTCTTGAACATCGAGAGGATTGAAAAAAACGCCGTCATCGAGGTATTGAATAAACAGTTGATTTTTTTCGACGGTGATTTCGACATGGATGACGTGTTCCAGATTGTCGGGGTAGCCATGGTTGATCGCATGGGTGGCGAGTTCCTCAAGGGCAAGAATAGTCACATAGGAGGCGTCCGGAGGCAGATTGAATGGGGTCAACCAGCTCAATGCCGCATCCAGTCCTTTGGAGAGATCGGGGAGGTTGTTTTTGAATTCCAACTTCAGGTTGTTCGGCATGGTGAAAATCGAATTTGAATGAGGAGGAGGTCGTTATCCGATCGGCCTTTTTTAAATAGGAAGCGGGGGTGAGATTCGTGTTATTCTGCGGGGTGGTGTTATTCTTCTCTAGCTTGAAAGCTTCGAGTTCGTCGAGTTTTAAGATTGGGCGGGTGTCGGGCTTGGGCTCAACTTCGTTGTATTTTATCGAGTTGGGTTTGTATTTTTTCGAGGAGACGGTCTAGGTCGATGGGCTTGGTGTCATAGTCGTCGCAACCCGCTTCGAACGCTTTATCCAAGTCGCTGGAGAGGGAATGAGCACTGAGTCCGATCACGGGAATGCGGGCCGTGGAGGAATCGCTTTTTAACGTGCGTGTTGCTGTCCACCCGTCCATCACGGGAAGGCTCATGTCCATAAGAATGAGAGTGGGCTTTTCGCTGTGGGCCATTTCCACGCCTTGAGCGCCATCGAGGGCCATGATGACTTCAAATCCACGGCGCTGGAGTCGCCGCGACAGCATATCGCGGTTCATCTCATTATCTTCGACTAGAAGAATCTTATGCATTCGTTTCTGGTTTTAGAAGTCCCGTAATTCAATGACAAGCCGCAAAGGGACTCGCTCGAGAGGCATTAGATCTCTGGATTGAGAAACATGGCTGGGCGGGGAGGGAGCTTGCCAAGGTATATGGGATGTGTTTTTTTCTGAGCGATGTCCTATCCCTTATTGGCCCTGTCAGCCCCTGGTTTTCCGGAGCTGATTTTCATTTTCTTACTCTGTCTTTTGCTCTTCGGAGCAAAAAAACTTCCGGAATTGGCCAAGGGGATTGGTAAAAGCTTAGGTGAATTTCAAAAAGCCAAGGCGGAATTCGAGCGCGAAATCGCCAAGGCGGCCCAACCAGTGGAGGTCAAGAGCCAGCCCGATAAAGTCGCCCATTCCGTTTATCCCGTTGCGGTGGCGTCATCGTCTGAACAATCAGCGAATGAGACCTCCGAGCCTCAGCCGGAAATTTCGCCCGCGAAATCCTGATGTCAGAGCAACGCTTTAGTGCACCTGCATGAAGCTTCCGTTGGGAAGTTGGCGGAAGAGTGCTCTTCCACCCGGATAGGAGGAAATGTAGGTGCCGTCTGATTGCTGAACATAGCTGGGGTTGACCGGAGCAAAGCCTCCGTCGGATGTGCGAATGTAGAGTTGCTGATTCCCAGATTGTTGCTGTTGATAGCCGGACTGTTGGCGTTGGTCGCCCCCTCCGCCCGCTTTTGGTATGAAGGCATTGATCGCCTGTGATCCCACGCTGCCCGCACCTGCTGAGATTGCTCCAGCTGCGACAGGATTCACGCCGCGCATCATGGCGCCAGTGCCGGCACCGATGCCTGCGGCCGTGACAGCCTGAAGAGTCGCGGCACCCATCGGGGTCATGACTGAGCGAGGGCGGCCATCGGGGCCCATTTCCGTAGTGCATCCGGTGATTAACACAACGGTCGACAAAAGTGAGAGCAAGGATGTGGTTTTCATGTGTGAATTTATTATCAAACCATCGTGAGGAAAATCAACCGCTTTTCGACTCAGTATATCACCTAGGAATGATCGAAAATCAACCGACACGCCGATTGGCCCACGGACCTTGGATGGCAACGGTGACCCCCGTTTTCTGAATATTCACAAAGAGCGTTTTGTAGTCGGGGGAGAAACACACACCCGCGAGTTCGGAGGAATTATAGGAATTGCTGGCGATGTGGTAGCATTGACCTTGAGGCGTGATTCCGACGATTCGGCAGGAGCGTTTGTCGTAGGTGTCCTCGGCGATGATTACATCTCCATAGTTCGAAATCGTGAGATTATCGGCATAGGAGAGGATACTCGCATCCTTGCTTTCCACGAATAGCTCCAACGTGCCCCCGTCATCTCCCTCCTTCCCCGACGGACGATATCGAAAGATTTGACCTTCTTTGATGTGGCCGCCGTTGGTGCAGGCAAAATAAATCTCACCATTGCCATGCCACATCCCCTCGGCTCGCGCGAAAATTGCCGCGCCCTTGGATTGAGCTTGGTGGCGAAGATCGTCTTTAGGGGACTCCACCTCATCGAGGTCGACCCAAGTAACATCATAGGAGCGACCCTCCTCAAACGTGCTGCTTTCCCAGTTCCGTGTGTCACATTTCGAGATGCCTTTGATCGCGAGAGCTTGCAAGAGCCCTCCGTCCACAAGCCTCCCTGGTGTGCGTGGAATGAAGCGGTAGATGGCCCCATCTGGAATGTCCTCCGTTTGGTAAACATGGGATGTCACGGGATCAACCGCGACGGCCTCATGGCGGAATCGCCCCATCGCTTTCAGTGGAATCGCCTTTTGTAGCTCCACCTTCTCGGTCGCTTGAACCTCAAAGTTGTAGCCATGATCTTGCGTCCAGGCACCACCGGTTAAAATGTTATCCGTTTCTTCACATGTGATCCAAGTGCCCCAGGGGGTTGATCCCCCAGCGCAATTTCGCTCTGTGCCACCCAAGCTCAAATACTCCGCTTCGATCTGCCCGGTGGCGGGATTGTAGATGTGCGTTGTGGTTCCCCCGAGCATGGGATTTTTGACTCCGGCATCATAGAGTTGGTCTTGGATCTGGGGAGTTAGCAGACGATGGTCTCTATCGAATGCCCCATCAGCGTCTTTAGCTGAAATATCGATTTCATGATTCATCACCAAAATCACCCTACCATCTTTTCCTGGAAAAGCGGCCATTCCGTCGGGTCTAGTTGGCAATCGTAGCCCATCCGTCATGATCCGCCCCTTTTTCGCGATAACCCGGTAGGAAAAGCCCTCGGGTAGATCAAGGATCCGCGCAGGGTCAGGTTGTAGCGCACCATACCCGACGATCGTGGGAGATAATGTCTTCCTCTCCGCCGCAAATAGAGAGTAGGAGCGCAACCCCGCAAACCCCAGAGCAGCCAAGCCGGCTTGCTTAATAAAAAACCTTCGATTCATCAGTTTGGGGACAAGAGGTAAGATTGGACCAAGGTTTTTAGGAGAAAGGTTTGCAGTATTAAGCCCATTGTATGGGGGGGCGCGACCGAAAACTAGCCGTATTCTCTCGGGGTCTGATTACTTGCTGCCGGGTTTGATGGCGGTCGAGCCGACGAGGTCGGGTGGGAGATTATCGGGAGCGAAGGTTTCCACATTCATTTTCACGAGGGAGACGAACGGACATCCGAAATCGGGTAAGTGTCCTCCGCTACGGTCAACGATGCTGCCTGCGGCGAGGACGATGCCGCCGTGATCACGAATGATCTGGATGGTCTCTTGAACTCGGCCGCCACGGGTCACGACATCTTCGGCGACGACGAACTGCTCGCCAGGCTTGATTTGAAATCCTCGGCGGAGGACGAGGCCGCCATCGCCATCCTTCTCCACGAAGATGTGTTTTTTACCGAGGTGGCGAGCCACTTCTTGTCCCACAATGATGCCGCCTACAGCTGGTGAAACGACGGTGGCAGCGGGAAAGGGGCGGAGTTGATCTGCGAGAAGGCCGCAAACTTCGGAGGCGATGGCTGCATCCTGCAATAACAGGGCACATTGGAAAAACTCACGACTGTGCAATCCGCTTCGAAGCAGAAAGTGTCCGCGAAGAAGAGCGCCGGTTTGGTGAAAATATTCAAGAACCTTGTCCATGGTGGCCTTTGGGAAGCGGGTTACTTGCGGTTATCCTGCACCCATTGGAGGAAGGCCTCGGGGGTTCTGAGTTTGAGGCCGACAAGGCGGGCGACTTCCTTGCCCGTGCTATCAAGGAGGATCAATGTGGGAAATCCTTTGACTTGATATTTTTGGGAGAGAGCTTCGTTGGCGGCTTTGAGCTCGGCGGATTGTTCTTTGGCTTGGGGGAAGTCGAGCTTCACCAAGACGAGGTTCTCTTTCGCGAAATCTTCAAATGCGGGCTGCTCGAACACATCTTTGGTGAGCTTCATGCAGGGTGGGCACCAGTCGGAGCCTGTGAACTCCAGGAGGATGGGCTTTTTGCTAGACGCGGCCTGGGTGAGAGCGGCGGGATAATCCGTGCCCCAAATATCGGAGGCGTGGAGGCTGATTGTGGCAAGAAAGAGGCAGAGTAAAAGGCGTTTCATGGCCTCAAGCATGACCTCATTCGAGGGGAATTCAATGAGAAAACCGAATTCCAGCGGAAGCTATTTTACTTTGCAGATTTTTTGGTTCCCTTTGCAGCTTTGGCTGCTTTCGGTGCCTCGTCTGGAGCCTCAGGTTGGGGGTCCTCTATCTCGGGAGATAAGAGAGGTCCGGAGTCGGGTTGCTCGGCGGGTTCGGCATTGTTGGCCGCTTCGGCGTTCATTTGCTCGATGAGTTTGGCGGGATCAAACGGTTCATCAGCGGAAGAAGAGGTTGGGGTGTTTGGAATTTCTGAAAGAAGAGGAGCAAAACCGGAGCTAGGCGTGGGCTTGGGGGTGGATTGAAATGAGGGCTTCTCGACTTCAGGAATCTTGACGACGAGTTGATCGACAATCTCAAAAATTTCCTCTTCAGCACGAATGATGTCTGCCGCTTTAATAACGAAAGGTTCGCGGGTACTTTCGTCCCCATACTGGATCCAACCTTGAATCGAAGATTCGCGGGAACTACCGGTCAGGCGCGACTGGACGAGAGCGCTTGTCTTCTGCTCGCCGCTATCCGAGGTGAGGAGGACTTGTAGGGAGCTGGAGTTGTCGGTGAAGTTCGTGAATCTCTTCAGGCTCCATTTGCCGCCGGTGGAGGGCGGAGCAGAGAGGGCGTCTTTCAAAAAGTTTTCTGCGATTGCGACGAAACCGAACGAGGTTAACTTCATAGGAATAACGTATCAACACTGGATACGTTTGTCTCTGTCAAGTTCTGCCTGCAACGAGGTGCAGAAGGGGGTCGATATGATAAACTTTTATTGGCATTACTAAAAAGGGACAAGTATCATGGTAGGTCTTAAAGTAATGGCGCTTGATCGCATATTGGTGGTTGATGACACCCCTATCATTCGAAAAACCCTCGAGGAACAACTCCGAGGTAAGCGGTATGCTGTGTCCACGGCCGCATCCTTGGCCGAAGCGGAAAAGCGATTTGCAGCGGGGCATTTCGATCTTGTGTTCCTAGACATGGAACTTCCGGACGGCAACGGGAAGCTCTTTATCGAGCGGGTGTCGCATCTGGAGGACAAGCCTCTGGTCGTGATGATCACGGCCAACGGGTCTGTGGAGACAGTGGTTGAGTGTATGCGCTCGGGAGCGTTTGATTTCGTCCAAAAGCCATTCTCAAAAATGCAGATCGATCTGGTTTTGAAGAAGGCTGCGGAATTCCAGCGTGCTGTCAAGGTGACGGACTATCTCAATCGAGCGACCATTGCCAACCGAGAGATCATCGGTAAAAGCCCGGTCATCGTTCAGCTTCGGGATTTGATCAATCGGGTCGGCCGAACGAATGCCACGGTGATGATCTGTGGTGAAAATGGGACAGGTAAAGAACTCGTCGCCAATGAAATTTTCCTCACTAGCAATCGTAGTAATAAGCCGTTCATCAAGGTGAACTGCGCGGCCATTTCGGAAGCCCTCATTGAGAGTGAGTTTTTCGGACATGAAAAAGGCTCTTTCACTGGAGCGACTGACCAGCGCGACGGGCGATTTGAGTTGGCCGATGGAGGCACGATCCTGCTGGACGAGGTGAGCGAGATTTCGCTCGGTCTCCAAGCGAAACTCCTGCGTGTTCTCCAGGAGCGGGAGTTTGAGCGGGTGGGCGGCAACAAGACGATCAAGGTCGATGTTCGCGTGCTTGCGACAACAAACCGTGATCTTTTGAAGGCGGTTGCCAAGGGGGAATTCCGAGAGGATCTCTACTATCGATTGAATGTTTTTCCGCTCAGTGTCCCGCCTTTGAGAGATCGAGTGGGTGACGTCGAGTTGCTGGCGAATCACTTTCTTGAGCGATTTGCGAAAGAGCATGGTTTGAAAACGGGTGGCTTCTCCGAGAGTGCGATGTGTGGCCTGTTGGCTCATCGCTGGCCTGGAAATGTGCGGGAGTTGCAGAATGTTGTAGAGAGGGCCGCCATTCTCGCTGAAGAGAATGTGCCAATCAGCGCGGAGTTGATGGGCTTAGTGGCTCCGCCCGCGTCTTCGTCAGCCACTCCTCCGGTTGCAGCGAAGGTATCCGACCAGCCTGCCGTTGAGGAACTGGAGTCCGTGACGCTACCATCTTCTAATGGTGCAGTGATCCCGCTGCATGAGATGGAAAAGCAGGCTATTCTTGAGGCCTTGAAGAAAACGGATGGCAACCGCACGCATGCGGCCGAACTCCTTCAGATCAGCATCCGCACGCTACGAAACAAATTGGCTGAATACCGGTTGCAGGAGGCTGAACCTTCGACCTGAGGAAAATTCGCTATCCCGAGTAGGTGCCGCTGGTGACGCCGACTTGGCTGCTGGCATGAAGTTCTCGATAAAGGCCCTTGCCGCTTTTGCGGGCCGAGAGCAGGTCACGGTAGGCTTGGATGACGAGTTTGGTTTCCTGAGCGCTTTCCTCCAGCAATTCGACGCGGAATCTCCGCAATCCCGCTTGAAGAAATTCCTCGAAGAAAGCAGCCCCGGTTTGCGCCGTTGCGTGGAAAAGGGTGTTGCGGCATCCGACGTCGGCTCGCAGTGGATGCTCCACGCCGACGCGATCCTTCAAATGCACGCGATGCTTCTCGCACGGGCGTCCGCAGTTGGTGTGATCCGTGCCGGTCGAAAGAAAAGCGGCGAAGACGCAATGCTCCATGTGAAACATCGGCATGTGGTGATGAATGGTGAGTTCAAACCAATCGCGTGGAGCCTGATTGAGAATCGCCAGAATCTGGGACAAGTTGAGATCGTGGGATAGAGTCAGTCGCTCCAAGCCACGAGCCATGAAGACGGACGCCGTTGCAGGGTTCGAGACATTGAGCGAGAAATCTCCGATGAGGCGGAGCGGGCTTTCCGAAAAGTGGGATATTCCGCCGATGTTTCGGATGAGAACGCCGTCGGGGTTAGCATTCGCGATGAGTTTAAAAAACCCTTCCTCGCCGGCTTTTTGGATTCGCGGGGTGGCGAGGAGGATTTGAGTGTTTCCGTGAGCCCGCGCCTGAGCCACCGCATCCTTGTAGCGTCGGATGTCTTCATAATCGACGAGGATCTCTTCAACGCCCTCCTCGAGTGCCGCTAGGAGTTGCTCATCCGAGCGGACGAGGACAGATAGTTTCGGGGACGCAGTCGATGGAGCGCAAAATGTGGGGAGAACCGAATCGAGAGTGGCATGAGGTTTGGTTTCCCGCAGGGGAGAAGTGAGTTTAGCGACGAGTTCGCGGCGCATGCGGTTCAACTCGGCGATGGGAAGGATGACGGGATCCGGAAGGTCTACGGAGAGGTTGCCGAGCAGAAACGGCGTTCCGCCGAGCTTGCCGAGTTGCATGCCAAGGGTGAGCTCACAAAGAGGTCTATTGCGCGCAGCTTCAAGTGGCATGCGAGAAAGAATGCGGTGTCCTTGGCAGTCGATGAAAAGCGGTTCGCCCGCCCGGCCTCCTGCCGAGATGTCGATGGGCTTGAGTCGGTTGGTGCGGGCTTCTAGATGGCCAGAAAATGTTTGTCGCAACGCGCGGTCGAGTGCGGGATCGCTGGTCTTCCAAACGCGGGTCCCGCGAGGGATTTTGGAAAATTGAATCTTCCCGTGTTCAAACGAGAGTTTGTTGCCCGAGACTTGGAAGAGGCGTCCGCCTTGCTCGTGTTCGGTATTTCCGCCTGTGTCGAAAACAATCCCATCGCCGGCCTTGAGTGGAACCGCGCACGATTCCATTTCCACATGCTTGTGAGTGCAGGAGGTGACAAGGCCAACGAAGGCGCCACGTTTTTTTCCAAAGCGGGCGCCGACGAGTTCCTGGTGATTCACACCATGCATCCAGCCCTGATAGAGTCCGCGCGAAAATGTCATTTCCAAGCGATACCAGTCTTCCGGGGTCGCTTTATCAAAGTATCCGTTCATAGCGGCATCGATCGTCTTTCGATAAACAGAAGTGACCGCCGCCACGTATTCGGGAGATTTTAGTCGGCCCTCGATTTTAAACGAGCAGACGCCACGCTCGATAAGGGCGGGAATCTCATTCACGGCGGCGAGATCTTGGGGGGAGAGAAGGTAACGCTTGTCGC
>CAIWSO010000571.1 GCA_903915315.1 uncultured Spartobacteria bacterium
GCATCAAAGCCAAACTCTTTTCGGCGAGCTCCTTGGGTGGAGTCGGTTTCATCGGCCCTTCCAACTCGACAATCGACTGGATGCCTTGGATGGAAGCGTTAGGTTCTGTCGATGATTCTGTCGATGGATCTGTCGATGGATCCGGGGGTTTCGACGATCCTCTCGGCGCAGCAGGGATCGTGACCATCTCCCCATCTTCATTGAGGAGCAACATCCCGTACTTGGCGTTTTGCACCACCAATTCGCCGATGATCGGCTCAAGCTCCGACGCACGAAAACGGACTTCGATCAAGCGTCGAGCATCGGTGTTCTTTGCAGGATCTGACTGACCCAACGCTTTAGGAATTAACCCTAACGGAAACACCGTAGCCAGGAACACCAAGAATCCCGCAGACCTCAGAAGCGTAGGGATCGATTTCATCACAGGCCGCCTGTTCCGTGGATTCCAACACACACTGGGGTTCCAGAACGCGCCGCGGTCGCTTTTTCAACAGCGTGCAGCATGGGACAATACTCGTCAGAAGCGACTCCAAAAGTTACTCCGCCGAAGCCGCCCTGGGGCTATTCCTCACCCCCGTCAGATCCCTTTTTCCGGAAAACGGCGACGACGTCCTCGACCGGGACCACGTAAAGCTGATTGTCGGGTTCAAAGTCAACTGGAATCGCGTTCTTCGGGTGAAAGATGATCTTATCGTATTGCCGCAATGGCATGTCCTCATCGTGCTCAACTTGACGGCTAATGGTGACGATCCTACCTGTGATGGTGGGGATCTCCGCCACTTCAGGAAGGGCAATCCCCCCTTTTGTCTCCCGTTTGGGCTCATCCTTAAGAACCAGCACCCGGGCACCGACCGGCTCGATGGTCTCAAATTGCGTCTTTTTTGCCATGGGAATCCAAAAGCTATGAAAATAGTACGAATCACCGAAACGGGACACTCGATCGGGCCACCTAGGGAAGCGAGCGGCCTAGGGAAGCGGGGCAAGCGGGATCAACAAGCCGACGTTGGGGGCTTTGGGGGTCAGTCTGGGTAAAGTCAGTCTGGGTAAAGTCAATCTGGGTAAAGTCGTCCGGGAATGAGGTGTGGGTTTAGCCTCCACCGACAACAGGATAGACCCACCCCATAAACTAGCAAGTACATTTGCACTTGCATCCCGGGACAAAATCGTCATACTCCGGGGCCCATTTTTGGGAAAAGTTTAGAAAATCCGTTCGCCCCCGATGCGGCTTGAACAACGAATACAACTTATTTTCGGCACATAGTTTTAGATAAATCGGAATGCAGCTGGCATGATTGAGACGATTGCGGTCAAGAAGCGCGACGTGAAGGGTTCGCGGGCGATGATCAAGATTCGGGAGAGTGGATCCATCCCCGCGATTCTGTATGGACACGGCGAAGAGAACGTGTGTTTGACAGTGTCCCTCGACACCGTCAACAACTTGATCAAGCACGGCACCAAGTTGGTCACTTTGAGCGGTGATATCAACGACACAGCACTGCTTCGCGCGGTTCAGTGGAGCAGCATGGGTGACTACATCATCCACGTGGACTTTGCCCGAGTCTCGCAAACTGAAACCGTTGAAGTTTCCATACCGATTCATTTGCACGGCGAAGCTCCTGGTGCGATGTCTTCGGCTGGCCAGCTCCGTTTTGCCACGCACGAAGTTACGATTCGCTGCCCAGCGGTCAAGA
>CAIWSO010000572.1 GCA_903915315.1 uncultured Spartobacteria bacterium
ACGCTGGGGTGGACACCTCCTAAAAATCCACGAGGCCGCTGCCTGCGAAGCCAGCGGCGCGGCGGGTGAAATCCTGGAATCCGGCAACGACGGGCTTCTCGTAGCCGCAGGGACAGGCTCGCTGAGGTTGATCACAGTCCAACTCGAGGGTCGCAAGCGGTTGAATGTAGGGGAACTTTTGCGGGGATTTCCAATGCCGGTCGGAACGTCGTTTGATTTGTCCTTCCCTCCAGCCGCCTGATGCGGTTTGATAGTCAGCAATTTCGCATGTCTCAACCATCTCCAGTTCGCTACAAACGGGTCGTTCTCAAACTCAGCGGCGAGGTTCTTCGTGAGCCGGGCAGCCGCGATAGTATCCACCCTGAAATCGTCGCGCGCATCGCCACGCAGGTCGCCGAGGCCCAGAAATTGGGCGTCGAGTTGGCCATCGTGATTGGTGGCGGCAACATCTGGCGTGGCCTCGCAGCTAGCCATCGTGGGATGGATCGCACCACAGCCGACTACATGGGCATGCTGGCCACAGTCATCAACGGCCTCGCCCTCATGAGCGCGCTCGAGGCCCAAGGCGTTCCGGTCCGCGTCCAGACAGCCATCGAAATGCAGAATGTCGCCGAGCCATTCATTCTACGTCGTGCCACCCGCCATTTGGAACTCGGTCGCGTCGTCATCTTCGTGGCCGGAACAGGCAACCCGTTTTTCTCGACCGACACGACTGCTGCCCTGCGCGCTGCCGAGATCGGAGCCCAAGTGATCCTCAAAGCGACGAAAGTCGACGGCATCTACGATTCCGATCCCGTTAAAAACCCAGACGCCAAGCGATTCTCCCACATCACGTATACGGAAGCCCTCTCGCGCCGCTTGGCTGTGATGGACTCCACCGCGTTCAGCCTCTGCATGGACAACAAAATGCCCATCATTGTTTTTGACATGAACAAGCCTGATAATATTCGCCTTGCGATCACCGGCGAGACCGTCGGCACGCTCGTCTCTGACAAACCAGAATCTACACTATGACACTCGAAGAAATCCTTTTTGAAGCCGAAGAAAGCATGGAAAAAGCTGTGGAGTTCATGGCCCATGAATTTCTTTCGATCCGCACAGGTAAAGCGTCTCCAGCCCTTGTCGAAAATCTGGACGTCCAAGTGCAAAGCTACGGCAGTTCGATGAAGCTCAAACAACTCGCACTCATCACCTCGCCGGAACCCCGCTTACTCGTGATCCAACCCTTCGACGCTTCGACCACGCGCGACATCGAGCGCGCGATCAACGAATCCCGCATCGGCATCACTCCAGCCGCTGATGGCAAGGTGATCCGCCTGCCTATCCCCGAGCTTTCCGAAGAACGCCGTCGCGAGTTGACCCGCACGGTGAAAGGCATCGCGGAGGACGCCCGAGTGCGCGTGCGCGCCTGCCGCCGCACCGCAATCGATAATGCCAAAAAGCTCGAGAAGGATGCCAAAATCTCCGAGGATGAACTGACTGACTCCGAAGCAGAGGTGCAGAAACTCACAGACAAAGCTGTTGCCGAGATAGAGAAGGTCGTCGGTTCGAAGGAAGCGGAGTTGATGAAAGTATGAAAACTTTTCTTTTGCTCTTGTGCCTCGCCCTTCTTCTTGCAAGCCCGCTCCGCGCCGAGGTGCCAAGGCCCTCGCCGGACTTCGAGTGGGTGGACTCCACCGGCTCGGCCAAAAAATCCAAAGACCTTCGCGGTCATCCGCTCGTCCTCGTTGTCGCTCCATCGCCGACCAATCGGACCTTCCGAGCGCAGGTCGTCCAGTTGCAAAAAATCTATGAGCGCTTCGCGGCGGAAGAAACTCTCTGCATCGCGGCGTTTTCTTCAGAGCCCGGTGTCATCCGCTCGAATATCCCGTTCCTGACCGTTCAAAATGGGGCGGCCACCGCGTTGGCGTACGATGCCTCGACCGGATTTGCCATCGCCATCATCGGACAAGACGGCAACCTCGATTACATAAGCAATCGGGTGGTTCCAGCCCAACGCATTTTCGATATCATCGACAATTCCTATGCGAAG
>CAIWSO010000573.1 GCA_903915315.1 uncultured Spartobacteria bacterium
AAATATACATGCATTTATCGTTTGCAGAAGACGAAAAATGCATGTATATAGCTGGGAGTGATTCGAAGAAATTTAGAGCACAAGATCGAACGGGCACTGAAGCAGTTTCCTGCCGTGGTGTTGCTCGGAGCTAGACAGACTGGAAAGACGACGCTGGCAAAAATGCTCCGTCCCGACTGGAGATATGTGGATCTCGAAAAGTCCTCGGATTACGAGTTTGTAAAGAGGGATTATGACTTCTTTTTTGCAACAAATCCGAGCAATATCGTCTTCGATGAGGTGCAGAATCTCCCGGAACTTCTTTCCGAACTGCGTGGCGTGATTGATTCGGATCGCGAAAGGAAGGGAAGATTCATTTTGACGGGTTCCTGTGCACCTTCGCTTCTGAAAGGCGTGGTGGAAAGCCTTGCCGGGAGGGTTGCGCTGATTGAGGTTGGCACGCTCAAACTGAATGAAATCCAAGGCAGGGAACTTCCAGAGTTTTACAAAATTCTAACCGCTTTTCCTTCACGGGATCATCTGGATCTACTTTTGCGGATGAAGGTTGGCTTCTCGAGAGATGAAGTGCTGGGTCACTTTCTCCGGGGAGGTTATCCAGAGCCGGTCTTGTCGGGTGACCCCGATTTTCAATCCTCATGGATGTCCAACTACGAGCGCACTTATCTGGATCGTGATGTCCGCGCCCTTTTTCCCCGCCTCAATGTGCAAAATTTCCGGCGCTTCTTGGGTATGCTCTGTGAGTTGTCGGGTACAATCATCAACAGATCCGAGGTGGGAAGGTCGCTCGGGGCAAGCGAAGGAGCCGTGAGAGATTACCTCGAGATTGCCGAGGGAACGTTTCTTTGGAGGAGCATAGGTAGTCTGGAAAAGACGGCCTCCAAATCGATGGTGAAAATGCCTCGGGGATATATCCGTGACAGCGGTTTGCTAAATCATTTGAAAGGGACAAGGACTCAAGAGCAATTGCTGACGTGGGCAGGGGTGGGGTCAGCCTTCGAGGGGGCCATGCTGGAGGAGATCCTACTCGGGATCGCTTCCTTGGAAAACTCTCCTTGGCCAGCTGCCTATTATCGGACGCGTGGAGGAGCTGAGGTGGATCTCGTTTTGACCGACCCAGCCGGGCTGCGCATCCCGATCGAAATCAAATTCGGAATGTCCACAAAGCAGTCGGATTTGCGTTCTTTGTCGGGTTTTGTCGAACAGGAGAAGTGTCCATATGGAATTTTGGTCAACAACGCAGAGGAGGTGCGACTGCTTGCGCCTAAGATCATACAGATTCCCGCAGGGTTTTTATAAGGACCCGGAGATGAAAAGTCTCAGTACCCCATGGTGGAGGCGGTCTGTAGTCGATCGAGACGCGCGCGGAATTTTTTGTCGGTGCGGAACGAAAAGTTCACCCTCAATTTTTCGAAATGCCCAGATTGCAAGCTCGCGGAATACGCCTGCATCGGTGAGCATGCCCACTGAAGCAAGTGGGAGAGATTTTGGTAGGCTTCGAAAGCGGGGTTGACCTGATCGTGGGTGGTTTTAATCTCCATCGGATTACATGCTTTTGACCTCTCATTCCTCTCGCGTTTGGTTGACCTCGTGCGGGGTGCTTTGTGGTGGGGCGGATTCGATCGGCGCGCTTTTTGAAGCGGCGCGCTTGGATCGGCGAGTGATCGGCAGCCCGCCGGATGGAGATTCGCTGGCTGCGCTTGCGGGGATCGGAGCGGGCGACTCATCGATTCTCGCCCGACACCAACTTCTGGCGCTGGCCGTTGTCGAACAGGCTTGGAAGGCTGGGGGGCTTTCTTCGGAGCGAAACCGCTTGCGGGGGGAGGAGGTCAAGCAGCGGCATTCGCGCTGGGGATGCGTGAGCGGAAGTTCTCTGGGCGGGTTGTGTGCGATGGAATCGGAGATGGGATCTGCAAAAAAATTCTCACCCTATTCGATCAGTCGCTGGCGGAGTAATGCGATTGGCGCGGTGACGACCGTTCGCTACGGACTCGGTGGGCCCGATTTTTCACTTAATGCGGCCTCTGCGACTGGTGCACAGATTTTATATTTGGCGGGATCGTTGGTGGCTTCCGGGATGGCCGACTTAGTTGTTGCCGTGGCCGCAGATGCTGAGGTCACGCCGGTGGTGCGTTCCGCGATGGAGCGAAATCGGAGTGTCTCGAGTAATGTGGATTGCCGACCGCTGAGCGCGGGGCGCTCGGGGATGGCTCCCGTGGAGGGGGCAGCTTGCGTGATACTCGAGTCGGAGGAGCACGCGAGGCGGCGGGGGGCCTCGCCCTTGGTCGAGTGGATCGGCGGGGAGTTGGCCAATGAGGCCAGTCATCTCATGGCTCCCGATCCTGATGCCCGCGTTCTTGAGGAGTTGCTTCAGCGCGCACGTGCCTGCGCCGTGGACAGG
>CAIWSO010000574.1 GCA_903915315.1 uncultured Spartobacteria bacterium
ATTTTTCGCTGGCATGCTCGCGGGTACGGTCACTGGTGTGCTTTCCAGTAAATTTGAGATCAACGGACTCCTGAGCGGTATACTTGTGATGACGGCGCTCTACTCGGTGAATCTTCATGTCATGGGTAAAAGTAATCTCCCCATGGCCAATCAAGCTACGCTGGCCAGCGAGGCGGAGCGCTTAGCGGGAGTCCTCTTCGGACTTCAAGGCGATCTGCATGTTATCGGATGGTCCATCGGCCTGCGCGACGCCGCAGTGCTGGTCGGCGTTTTTGCCCTTATTGCCGTTTGTGGTCTCACCCTTTATTTCTTCTTCCGCACGAACCTTGGGACCGCGATGCGTGCGGCGGGCAACAATCCTCAAATGATCCGGGCTCTCGGAGTCAATGTGGATGCCCTACTCATTCTTGGTCTCGCGCTTTCAAACGGCCTGATCGCTCTGAGCGGATCGCTTCTGGCCCAGTATGAGGGATTCGCTGACGTTCAGATGGGCGTGGGAATGGTCGTTTGGGGACTCGCTAGCGTGATCATTGGCGAAGCCCTTGTTGGATCGAGTCGGCTTGTCCTTCTGATCACCGGTGCGGTGATGGGATCGCTCCTCTTTCGCTTGCTGGTGGCTATCGCTCTGCGATGGGGGCTCGATCCGAATGATCTCAAAATTGTGACCGCTTCATTTGTATTTATCGCCCTAGTTGCTCCGTCCATTCTTCGTAAATTGAAGCCCACCCCAGTGGAAAAAAACGCCTGATATGCTTGAGATTTCTGACATTCGCAAAACTTTCCACCCCGGCACGCCTAACGAGGTTCGCGCTTTGCAGGGCGTATCTCTCGATCTCAAGGCGAAGACCTTTGCGATCATCATCGGCACTAATGGATCGGGTAAGTCGACCCTTCTCAATGCCGTTGCGGGGAGTTTCATCACCGACACGGGCCGCATCCACCTTGCTGGGCACGACATCACCCGCTGGCCGGAGCACAAAAGGGCCTCGCTTATTGGCCGCGTTTTTCAAAATCCCTTCATGGGCACGGCCCCAGATATGTCGATCGAGGAAAACCTCGCGCTGGCGGCGCGCCGGGGATTGCCTCGAGGTCTCGGTTGGGCCCTGCCAAGAACTCTTCGTAGGGAGCTCCGCGATCGCGTCAGCGATCTTCAAATGGGGCTGGAAAACCGCCTCGACAATGCGATCGGCTCCCTGTCCGGTGGGCAGCGCCAAGCTCTCACGCTCCTCATGGCATCGTGGCTCAAGCCCGACTTGCTTTTGCTAGACGAACACACCGCCGCTCTCGATCCCAAAAGCGCCGACAAAGTCATTCAACTCACGCAGGAGATTGTTGAGCGCGACAAACTCACCACTCTCATCGTCACTCATTCGATGACCCAAGCGGTGAATCTCGGCGATCGCATCTTGATGATGCATAAAGGTCGGCTTCTTCATGACATCGCTGGGAGCGAGCGGCAACGCATCACCGCTGGGGATCTGCGCGAACGCTTCGAAGAGGCGGGGCGGCGCGAGGTCGAGTCCGAGGCGAAG
>CAIWSO010000575.1 GCA_903915315.1 uncultured Spartobacteria bacterium
AGTCGGCGGGGATGGTGACCTTCCGCATGTAGGCCATTGGCATGTTCTCCTTGATCGGATGCCCCTCGCGGAACACATCCCCCGGCACCGGCATCGTCTTCCAAGCCTTCGGTTCGGCGAGCTCCTTCCAGAACCCCTCCGGCGCGGGAATCTGAAAATGCCAAGTGCCATCGAGCGAAACATCGGCATCCCCCACCCCGTCGAGTTTCTCGAGCGGAGAGCCGTGCGAGAAAACGGCAAAGGCCGAGAGTTGAAGAAAAACGAACGGCCAGCGGAGGCAGTTCACGAGGCGGGGCAGGGCGGTGTCGGGCATAAGCGCTTTATTGTTGGGAATGTTGGCAGTCGGGTTGGGAAAAAAGGATTCTATTTTGGACTATTAACTTTCCACTTTGGCTCGGCGAAGACGATTTTCGTAATGTCCGAACCGGGCTTGGCCTGAATGGTGATGGTGTTTACTTCGCTCCAGCTCTTGAGTGGGTCGTGGGCACCCAGAAAACGCATGCGCTCGGCGGGAATTTCGAGGGTTTGCCAGTCGTCAGAGGCCGTGATTTCGATTTCAGTTTTGAAGCGGTTGCCGTCCAGGATGACCGTTTGCGGCTGGGTGCAGTAGAAACGGAAGACCATCACGGCACCTTCGGGAGCTTTTCGTTGGGGCTCGCCGAATTGCCTGCAAACCGTGCCGACGTGGACGTTCAAGGCGCGGAAGCCCTTGACGCCGGCGATTTCCGTCGGCACGACATCGCTCCAGGATTCCGAGCCGTCTTCGGCATCGACGCGTGTGGCCACAGCCTTGCCGAGTTTTGAGGGAATGGCGGCGGTGAAGTCCGAGGAAATCACGATATCGCCGGGGTAGCGAAGGTTGGCGAAGGCGAAAACATAGTCGTCCACATTTTTCACCGGGATCTTCGCGACCCAGGTGTCGCCTTTTTTCTCGGCCTTGGCATCGAGCCAGAGGCGGGCGTAGTTGTTCGGCTCCTTGAGACAGGCGTAAACTTCAAGCGATTCGATTTTCTCGGGCGAACTGGGCTTGATGTGGAACTCCGGCACGCCAGCGGCGTCGAGCTTGATCTCGGAAACCGGGCGCGCGGGCCAAGCGATGTCTTTTCCGAGGACATGTTTATTGAGCCAGAGGTTGCCGTTGTTCCCGAGCTTGGAAGTGTCGTGATGCGCGCGGGGCTGCAGGGCGAAATCCCACGGCACGCCGGGCTGGAATTTTTTGAAATTCGACCCGCCGCGTTCGTGGCCGCCGTGGTGGTCGTTCGTGCCATTCAACCAGAGCGTCGCCGCCGTGATGTAGGGCGAGTGGGCCTCGGGTGCGACGGAGGCGAGGATGATTTCCTCGGCCGACGTTTTCGGTGGCTCGACATAGGGGTTGTTATAAAGCCAGACCCCCTTGTCGCGGTAGTAGTTCAGCCAACCGCTGCCGAAGTAGGCCACGACCGCCTTCACGCGCGGATCCATTCCGAGGTTCCACATGAGCGAGCCGCCATAGGAAAAGCCCCTTGCGCCGATGCGGTTTTTGTCGACCTCCTTCTGGGCGAGTAAATAGCTCAGTGCGCGGCGCTGGATGGCATACCAAAGGTAGTCGGGAGCTTGGCTGGGCTTGGTGATTTGGGCGGGATCGAACGGCCGGTATCCCTCGGGATTGGCGGATTGCTGATCCATGTTTCCGTAAACGAGCTCCTTCGGATACTTCGTGTAGTGGGCACGGCCCTCCTTTTTGCCACAATAGTCGTGAGCGAGCACCGCCCAGCCTTCATTCACAAGCCCCATGTCGAGCCTCGGGAAGGCATACCAGCCGTGGACGTTCATGAGTCCGGGCGCGTTTTTGGCGTCGGCTTTCACGGCGTATTTGCAATACACGCGGACCTCTTCGCCGTTCACATACGCGCTGATGTAGGAATCCTTGTAGTAAATCCCGTCCTTCGTTTCCTCTGAAATGATCTCCTCCTTGAAATCTCCGGAATCGGGGTCGTAATCCTTCCACACCTCCGGCGGGGTTGGATGCTTGGGCTGGGCGGCGGGAGCCGTGGCGAGGGATGCCAGAGGGGTTGCGAGCAGTGCCAACGCGAAGGCGCTGGATAAGGCGAATGGGTTTTTTTTCATGGATTGTTTTTTCTAATTTTTGGGTTGAGCGAGCGTTTAGGGGAGTTTGAGCGTTTCTCCCTTGGTGATGAATTGTGCATCGAACCATGGAGCGGGGTTGGCGCATTCGCCGTCGATCCAGAATTCGTTGAAACCTTTGTCCACCTCGTAATCCTTCCGCACGACGGGGAGGGTTTGGAGGAGGTGCCAATTCAGGTCGTAGACACCGACCGAGTCGCCGCCTTGATACCACAGATATTGGTCGGTTTTGACTTCGCCTTGAACAGTGAGCGTGCCGCTCCCGGCGTGGACGGTGAGGTTTTTAACCGAAGAGGGGGCTTCGCCGACCATGCGGAGGTTTTCGATGAGGACCTTGGGTTGGGTGTTTGCCATCACGCGGCCGAAGCCGATGGAGACGGCGCCGATGGGGCCGTAGCCGTGGGATTTCGAGGAATAGCGCATGCCCCAACGCCCCGTGGTGCGGGCCGCTTCGCCGATGGGGATTAAGATGTCCTTGCGGCCGGTGAAGTCGATCGGGACGACATAGTCTTTATTCGGGCCGACTTGCACGACCAGGAACGCCCCGCTGCCGTCGCCGGTGACCGTGAGGGCCACGCCGCGCGCTTTCGTTGGATCGCCCTTGAAGGCAAAAGTCGGGAAGCCTTTTGGCTGGAAAATTTCCTCCTTGTTTGAGTTGTCGAGCGAGACCTCCAGGGCGGAGCCGACATCGGTGAAGGTGTAGTTCCCCACTTCTTTCATCTGCGCGGCCTTGGGCTGCATCAGGAGAGGATTGGCCGCATTCGCAACGGGTGTGGTAGAGGCATGGGCTTCCGTTTTTTGGACATCCTCGCCGGCACCGATCATGTAGCCCTCGAGGTCCTTGGAGACCGCTTGCGTGGCGGTGGCTGGCTTGGTGGGGGAGATCGAGTCGGAATAGCCGCTGAGCACGCGGATAATGAATTGCGGGGCTTGGCGAACGAAGGGATTGTCCAACTTCACGCGCATGCCCGGGGCGACATACTGGCGCGGCAGGATGCCTCCGAATTCCTGCACCGTCCCCCAATCCGCGTCCTGCTCGCCGCGGGTCAAGATGCTGAAGGGCTGGAGCTCGAAGCCGCTCCCGGCGCGCCGGGCCTCATAGACGATCTTGGCGTTGTGATGGTAGGAACGAGGAATGTTCACGTAGACCCCGGAAATTTGCTTCCGCAGCTCCGGCGTGAGCTTGGGGGCGACCTCGCGCCACACGGCGAACTGGTCCGCGATCAATTCCGCGAGGCCGTGTTGTTGGACAACGCCCGGGACGATGCCGAACATGGGCTCGGGTTTTCCAAAAACATACCCGGGCGAATTGACCGCCGCCCCGAGGCCCATGGTGAAGTGGTTCTCGACCGGGCTCGTGGCGGGGCGGCTGTCTCGCTCAAGCGCCAGCGCGGCCGTGCCGACGCCGCTGCCGTGGTTGCTGCCCTTGTTGGGGCCCTTGTCGGCTCCGTTCTTTTTGAACCGATACATCAAGTCCCACGGGTTCGCACCCCCACCCGAGGTGTTCGATGTCATCGGCAGCTTCGAGTTTTGGTAAACAAACATCGCCCACTTGGGGAAACCCCACGGCACATCGTTGTGGCACTCCGCGCCGTCGTATTCGTGGTGCTGGACGCCGAGGCGGTTGAAAAATTCCGCGTAGTCCCTGGCGGTGATTTCCGGGAGATCGGTCCCGCTGGCCGGGTAGTAATTTTGGCCGTAGGCCTTGAGGAGGCCGACAACCTCCGTGCCGGCTTCGTGCGCCGCAGGCTCCACCCCGCGCTTGCAGTCCTTCAGCGTCCAAACGGGTTGGTCGGTATCCGTGAACGAGCATTTGATGATCTCGTCGCCAATAAGGATTTCGCTGATGTTGAAAAAGGTCGGTAGGCCGTTCAGCCGTGGCTGGCCATTGCCCGGATCGGGGTAGGCAATACCCGGATCGGGGCGGAAGAGAATGGTGGTATCGGTCGGCGAAATGGATTTCTCCAACTTGCCCTTGCCCCAGTTCGCAATGCGGCGGTCGGTCTTTTTCCCTTTGCCCATATACTTCGAGCCCTCCGCCGCGATGCCGTAGCAGAGCGAGTGCATCATCGCGCCCAGGCCGTTCGCCTTGAGTTTGTCGATGAAGGCTTTCAAATCCTCCTCGCCGCGCGGGAAGACCTTCGGGTTCACCGAAAGTGAGTCGCGATCCTGAATCCAATACTGCCCGCGCCAGGTGTCGGTGTGCATGTAGACGCGCTTGGCATCCAATTTTTTCGCATAGTCGATCAGCGGATCGAGGTCCTCGGGCTTCTCGGCGCTGATCATCAAATGCGTCGTGTCCTCCGCGTTCTTCTTCCACTCCTCGGCCCATTCCTTGGCGCGTTCATAGGTCCACTCGCCATTGATTTTCGGGTGGGGGACTTTTTCCTCGGTCCAGATGCGCAGCAACGCCTCGTTGTGCTCCTCGTCATTTTGAGGAACGAAAAAGGCGAAGCCGCCGAGCGGGTCGTTGTCGGCGCGTTGCCAGAGATACGGCCACGAGGCCTTGCTGTAGGAGCGCAAGGGTTCGAATAGGCCGCCCGCGAGGCACATGTAGTCGAAAGGAACGGTTTCCAGATGAACCCCGGATTGGAAATTCACCATCAAATTCAAAACGGGCTCGGAGTCTTTAGGCACATTTTCGAGCTTCTCGAGGCGGAAAGAAATGTAGCGCCCTCCGGCATTCACGGCGAAGGTCGCGCGGGTTTTGTCCTCGGCGGTGAGGATGAGCCTGCCATCCTTCGACTCGGCCGAAGTGAACGGGATGTTTTTTGCATCCGGACCCGAGCCGAGGGTCATGTAAAAACCCGGCCCGGGGTTTTTCGGATGGAGCATATTCGAGCTGTTGCCTTGCGTGAACGAGAGCGGCTTGCCATCAGGCGCAAAACTCATCGTCACATCCCCGCCCTTGATCGTTTGCGCGCCGGGGCCGCTCTTGCCGGTATCGGTGGCGGTGATTTTTGGCGGCGGGGAGGGTTTGCAGGAGGCAAGCAGGCAAAATGCGGCGGCGAATAGGAGCAGGAGTAGCTGCATATGTGGTTTTGAGGTTTTCAGAGGGAGCGTTATTTGTTCAAGGAAATCACTTCGCCCTTGGTGATGAATTGCAGATCGAACCACGGCGCGGGGTCAGGGCATTCGCCGTCGATCCAGAATTCCGAAAAGCCTTTGTCCACTTCGTAGTTGGTGGCCACGGCGGGGAGTTCGGCGAGGAGTTTCCAGTTTTTGTCGTAGTGACCGACTTTGCCGCCGCCTTGATACCAGAGGTATTCGCCGCTTTTCACTTCGCCTTGGATGGCGAGCGTGCCGGTGCCGGCGTGGATGACGGGGTTTTTAATCGAGGAAGGTTTTTCGCCGACCATGCGCAGGTCTTCGATGAGAACTTTGGCTTGGGTGTTGGCAGGAACCCGGCCGAAGCCGATCGCGACATGGCCGAACGGCCCATACTTCGCGCCCTTGCTGTTGAAACGCATTCCCCAGCGGGCAACGGTGTGGGCGGCCTCGCCCAAGGGAATGAAGATTTCCTTGCGGCCGGTGAAGTCGATCGGGACGACATAGTCTTTCCAGCGGCCGAGTTGGATCACGAGGAACGCTCCGCTGCCGTCGCCGGTGACCGTGAGCGCCAAGCCGCGCGCATTTTGGGAATTGCCGTTGAAAGGGAAGCTCGGGAGCTGTGAGTCGTTGAAATACTCCACGGAGCCGGGCTTAGGAACCGGGCGTGCGTTGGGGGCAGGGACCGGTGCATCCGGGGCGGGAGCGGGCGCTGGTTTTTCCGAGTTGTCGAAGGAAACCTCGAGCGCCGGGCCGACATCGGCAAAGACAAAATTTCCGGTGTTCGCCATCACTGCGGCCTTGGGTTGCAGGCGGAAGGGATCTGCTGCAGCGGGTGTGGCGGCTGGGGCTGGAGTGGCAGCGGGAGCCGGGACTGCGGCATCCACCTGCACCCCGGAGGCGGCGAGGTAGCCTTGCATGTCCTTGCTCACTTGCTCGACCGGCGCGACCGGTTGGGCTGCGGCGGCGGCATTATCTGTATAGCCGTTCATAACGCGGAGGATGAACTGCGGAGCTTGACGGCCGAAGGGATTGTCCAACTTCACGCGCATACCCGCTCCGACATACTGCCGGGGCAGGATGCAGCCGTGTTCCTGCGCGGCACCCCAATCGGCATTCACCGCGCCGCGCGTCAAGATGGTGAAGGGCTGGAGTTCGAAGCCGTCACCGACCCGGCGCGCTTCATGGACGATCTTGGGTGGTTTCCTGTCCGGGGCGTAGCCGTCCAAAATCTGCTTCCTCATTTCCGGCGTGAGCTTCGAGGTGATTTCGCGCCAGGTCGCAAACTGGCCGGCGAGCAATTCCGCGAGGCCGTGGTCGTGGATGACATTCGGGAAGATGCCGAACATCGGCTCGGGTTTTCCAAAAACATAGCCCGGCGTATTGTTGGCCGCACCGACGCCTAGCGTGTAGTGGTTTTCGAGCGGACCGGTCGCGAGCCGGGTGGGACTCTCGAGCATCATCACCGCCGTGCCGCTGGCGCTGCCGTGGTTACTGCCCTTGTTCAGGATTTTATCAGCCCCGTTCTTTCGGAAGCGATACATCAAATCCCAGGGATTGCTTAAGCCGCTCGAGGTATTCGAAGTCGCGGGCAGCTTCGTGTTTTGGTAAACAAATTTCGCCCATTTCGAGAAACCCCACGGCACATCGTTGTGACATTCCGCGCCATCGAATTCGTGGTGCTGAACACCGAGGCGGTCGAAGAAATCCGCGTATTCCTTGGCGGTGATCTCCGGCAGGTCGGTCATGCTGCTGGGGTAGGAATTTTGGTTGTAGGCCTTGAGAATTCCCATGACCTCAATGCCAGCCTCATGGTTGGCAGCCGACGCGCTGCGGTTGCAGTGCGTGAGCGTCCAGACCGGCTTGTCGG
>CAIWSO010000576.1 GCA_903915315.1 uncultured Spartobacteria bacterium
CCAATCTCCAGATCCCGCGCCAGAGTCGTCTTGCCGACCTGGCGAGAGCCCAACAATACCACCACGGGAGTTTGCAAAACCCGTTTTTTTAATCCTAAATTCGGCAGTTGAGTAACTGAAGTAGGCGCGGAAGTTGCTTGCGGCATGTGTGATGGAATCAAATTCCTTGTCCGAGACAGCTCACCCTGAGGGTGAGGAAAAAAATCACAGTTCTTTTCAGGAAAAAACGACCGGCAACGCGCCGCCACTGATGTCAGTCGATACCGAAGGCGGTCGTTATCATGTCCAATGGGATGATTCGGCTCCAATGACTCCATTGGGACAATTGGTTTTCTTCGCCCAGTTTCTCCATGCCGGAGGGCGGTGGGAGGATTTTTGCAGCGAGGCCCCCTTCGGTTTCACGAGCCCCAATGCCCCCAGTCATGAGGATGTTCTTGGCTCGCTGGCTCTTTCCATTTTGTGTGGTCATACACGCTATGCCCATGTCAATGCTTTGCGCTTTGACACGGTGACCCCACCGATGTTGGGGATGCACAAGGTTGTCAGCGAGGATAGCGCCCGGCGCAACCTCAAGAAGCTCGACCAAATCGGGGCGCGCCACTGGCAAGCTAAGCACCTTCGCGCCACTTGGGAGCGCTTGCTGAGCGAGCCATGGATGCTGGACATCGACACGACAGTGAAGACAGTCTTCGGTCGCCAAGAAGGAGCCGAGGTCGGATACAACCCGCACAAGCCGGGTCGTCCGAGCCATTCCTACCACACCTATTGGATCGCTCGACTGCGTCTGTGTTTGGATGTCGAGGTGCGTCCTGGAAACCAAAACTCCGCCTCCCACGGTATGCCGGGATTGTGGGAGTTGATTGACTCGCTGCCTCACTCCTTACGCCCCCACGCCATCCGGGGGGACTGCAACTACGGAAGCCAGGGCGTCATGGCCGAATGCGAAGCTCGGGGCATCCCGTACCTCTTCAAGCTGCGCCAAACTGCAAAAGTCAAAACCCTCATCGCCGCATTGGAGCAGAAAGGCGGTTGGGTGTATTGCGGTCAGGGGTTCGAGGGCATTGAAGGCGAACTCCAACTCACGGGGTGGAATTGCAAGCGCCGCGTGATCGTAGGTCGACGCCGCATCCAAACCGGAGGCGCCGAGGAGGAAAAAAACGCCCTGCCTCTACTCAGCCAGTGCGGCGAGTTGCCCATGGAACTCGTCTCCTACGAATACATCGTCTTGGTGACCACGATGCCTTACGAGACGCCCGCCCTTGTCGCCCTTTACCGCGAAAGAGGCGATGCCGAAAATCCCTTCGATGAACTCAAAAATCAATGGGGGTGGGCCGGGTTCACCACGCAGGACCTCGACCGCTGCCAAGTCACTGCCCGCCTCATCGCCCAAATCTACAACTGGTGGAGCCTCTATGCCAGACTTGTGGATCGCGAAAGACATCGCGAGGCGGTGACAACCCGTCCTGAACTCCTGGGCGGAGTCGCCCGCCAGACCCGCCACGCCGGGCAAACAAGAATCAGCGTCAACCTCAGCCACTCCAAGGGTAACAGAATCAAAAGCCAACTCGCCGAAGCCAGCGCGTTCCTACAAAACATTCTTACAACTGCGGAGCAGTTGACCAATGCCCAACGATGGGAGCGCATCTTGCTGCGGATTTTTGAGAAATTCATCAAGCCCACGCTCCTCAACACCAGCCTCCCAGTTCCTGCCACGGGCTGATTTGCCCATTTTTAACCCTCAACTGCCGGATTTAGGATTATCCGAGCAAGTGATACGAGCGCACAGTCTCTGCGGAAGAGCAGCGGGCGCTTATCCTAAGATCACTGGATCGCCGTAGAGGGTCGAGTTGCTGGCGCGAACGATGCGGACTGGGAATACTTCGCCGATGTGGCGTTGGGATCCTTCAAAAACCACGATTTTATTCGTTCGCGTGCGACCAGTAAGACGCTCGGAGTTGTGGCGACTGGTGCCCTCGCAGAGAATTTCGACCTCGCTACCGACAAGAGCTTCCAATTTGAGCGCGACATGGCGGTTCACTACATCTAGGAGGTCTTTGTTACGCTCCTCTTTGAGTTCTTCGGGGAGTTGATCCTCCATCGTTGCCGCAGGGGTGTTTTGGCGCTGCGAGTATCGGAAGACAAAAGCGTTGTCGAAGGCGATCTCGTCCATGAGCGAGCGCGTGGCGAGGTAATCCTCCTCGGTTTCTCCAGGAAATCCGACGATCACATCGGTTGTGATCGCGATGCCAGGGCGGGCGGCGCGAAGATCGGCCACAAGTTTGCGAAACCTCTCAGCCGTGTATCCCCGACGCATGATTTTGAGGATGCGGTCGGAACCGCTTTGGAGGGGAAGGTGGACGTGCTCGACGAGGTTCGGCAGACGGGTGAACGCTTCGATGAGATCCGAGCGGAATCCAATCGGGTGAGGGGAGGTGAATCGCACGCGGGCAATGCCAGGGACGGTGCAAACCGCCTCCAAGAGCTGAACAAACGGGCTTGTTTCGTCCCTTTTGGGAAATTCATGGCGACCGTAGAGGTTGACGATTTGTCCGAGGAGGGTGACCTCACGGATGCCTTTGGCCGCGAGGGTATGCACTTCGTTTGTGATTTCCTCGATCGTGCGTCCGCGTTCCTCTCCACGGGTTTGTGGAACGATGCAGAACGCGCAGTGCATATTGCAGCCTTGCATGATGGATACAAAGGCCGAGCACTGTCCTGATTCTAAGCTCTGGTCGCGAATGGTCGACTGCGAACCAGTCTCTTCCTCGACGTCCACGATGGGGCGCCGCTGGTCGTCCATGAGCGAGTCGAGGCGACGCTGAAGAAGTTCATCCACGTAATCTGCCACGCGGTGGAACTTTTGGGTTCCCACGACCAAATCTACAAAGGGCGAATTTTTGAGGAGGGAGTCGCCACGGGCCTGAGCCATGCAGCCGAGGTAGCCCAGAACGAGGTGGGGTTTTTTGCGGCGGAGCTTGCGAAGAAATCCCATCTTGCCGATCGCCTTTTGCTCCGCCATATCGCGAACGCTGCAGGTGTTGAGCAGGATCACGTCGGCATCGGCTTCCACTTCGGCCAGACGATATCCACGTTCGGTGAGCATGGTCGAAACCTGCTCCGAGTCTCGCTTGTTCATCTGGCAACCATAGGTCTTAATATAAAAGCTGGGCATGAATCAGAGCAAATTGCGGTAGTTGGAGAGAGTGAGCGAAGATATATCGTTCATTACCGCCGTGCCGCCCGCGTTCATAATGTCGTCTTGCGTTCAAGGAGAGCGACCATTCCGGAAACGCCGGCTCCGTCTTCGTAGGCGGCGAGTTCGGCGACACGGCGCTCATGGCGTCCGGATTCAAATGGGGTCTGCAGCCAGATATCCACGATCTCCAGCGCGAGGGTGAGCGGGATTGTGCGCTCTCCGATGGAAATCACGTTCGCGTTGTTGTGACGTCGGCAGAGTTCCGCTGTTTCGTGGCTCCAACAAAGCGCACAGCGAACACCTTTGACCTTATTTGCGGCGATGGCTTCGCCGTTTCCGGATCCCCCGAGAACGATGCCGCGATCGACTTCCTTGCGGGCAACCGCTTCGGCTGCTGGGATCACGTAAAGCGGGTAGTCTGTGCTATCGGCGCTATGGGTGCCGTAGTCGGTAACCTCGTGTCCCGCCTTGTTCAAATGCGCAATAATGGCTTCCTTGTATAGAAATCCTGCGTGGTCGCTACCGATACTGATTTTCATGAAAGACAAGCTGGTTTGGGAACGTCGGAATAGGGGGATTGAGCCGACAGATTGAGTGTTTCGAGGAGGTCACGATCTTCGTCGACGCCGGGGTTTTCGGCGGTGAGCAACTTGTCGCCGTAGAAAACGGAATTCGCGCCTGCAAAGAAGCAGAGCGCTTGCGCCTCACGACTAAGAAGGCTGCGTCCAGCCGAGAGGCGGATTTTTGCCTTTGGCAGAACGAGGCGTGTGGTCGCGATGAGGCGAACGAGTTCAAAAATATCCACGGGCGGGGCGTCCTCGAGGGGCGTTCCGGGCATGGGCATGAGGCAATTGATCGGAACGCTCTCGGGCGCGGGGTCAAAGGAGCAAAGGACCTCCAGCATCTTCAGTCGGTCGACTTCTGTTTCCCCCATGCCGAGGATGCCACCGCAGCAAACGCTCATTCCTGCGCGCTGGACGGAGCTGATCGTATTGAGTCGGTCTTGAAATGTGTGAGTGCTGACGATTTTTGCGTAGTGCTCGGGTGAGGTGTCGATGTTGTGGTTGTAGGCGGTGACTCCGGCTTCCTTGAGCTTCTGGGCCTCTGTGTCGCCGAGTTGGCCGAGGGTCACGCAGACCTCCATGCCGAGCTCGCTCACCGAGCGGATCGTATCGAGCATTTGGTCGAATTTCTGCTCGCCGTCGCGAACGCCTTTCCAAGCAGCGCCCATGCAAAATCGGGTGGACCCATTTTCTCTCGCGCGCTGGGCGACCGGAAGAACCTCATCCTTCGTCATGAGTGGTTGGCGCTCGAGGCCGGTATTGTAGCGTGCGCTTTGCGAGCAATAGCCGCAGTCCTCACTGCACCCGCCTGTTTTGACGCTCAGCAACGTGCAAAGCTGAACCTCATTTTTCGGCCAGAATTCCAAATGAACACGGCGGCTTTCTCCGATGAGATCGAAGAGTGGGCGGCGGTAGATTTGCTCGAGTTTTTCAAGATTAGGTCTCACAGGGCATCTTTTGTAGCCAGCGTCCGGCAGGGAGTCAACCGGCCGTTCAAGGGATCGGTATAACAACCCTCTTGAAACCCTCGCACGAGAGACTAATATCCCGACTTCAATCTAAAAATATTATTATGCCATTCGAATTACCTTCTCTGCCCTACGCCGCCACCGCGCTCGAGCCCAACATCGATGCCCGCACTATGGAAATCCATCACGGCAAGCACCACGCCACCTATGTCGCGAATTTGAACAAAGCCCTCGAAAGCGCTCCGGAGTTGGCTTCGAAATCCATCGAGGAACTTATCTGCAACATCTCCGCGCTCCCCGAAGCGATCCGTGGCGCCGTTCGCAATAATGGCGGCGGTCACTGGAACCACACCTTTTTCTGGAATCTCATGGCCCCTTCGGCAGGCGGTCAGCCCTCCGGCGCGCTCGCGGATGCTATTACCAAGACCTTCGGTAGCTTCGACGACTTCAAAGCCAAATTTGAAGCGGCTGGACTCGGTCGTTTCGGTAGCGGTTGGGCTTGGCTTTGCTTGAAATCCGACAAATCCCTTTGCATTTGCTCGACGCCGAATCAGGACAATCCACTCATGGCCGGCATCGCGGAATGCCCCGGCACGCCACTCCTAGGCTGCGATGTTTGGGAGCATGCCTACTACTTGAACTACCAAAACCGCCGCGCGGATTACCTCAAGAGCTGGTGGAATACCATCAACTGGGCCGCAGTGGAAAAAAACTACGCCGCCGCACTCGCCTAATCTCATAAACTGAATTCCATGGCGCCCGGCGGCCTTCCGCCGGGCGCTCTTGTTTCGCTCACTTCCGTACCATGGCCTTTCTCAACTCCAACTACCTTAAACTCAAAGCCGGCTACTTGTTTCCTGAAATCAATCGTCGCGTTAAAGCCTATACGGATTCGAATCCGGACGGCGCAGCGCGTTTGATCCGATGTGGGATCGGCGACGTGACAGAGCCTCTCCCCGCCGCAGTGCGCGAGGCGATGCACAAGGCGGTGGATGAGCTCGGGGAGCGCACGAGCTTCCGAGGGTATGGGCCGGAACAAGGCTATGAATTTCTGCGTCAGGCCATCGCAGGTCAGGACTACCGGGCACGGGGAATGGATATTGCCGATGATGAGATTTTTGTCTCGGACGGCTCGAAATGCGATTGCGGCAACATCCTTGATATCTTCGGCGCGAACAACCGCATCGGGGTCATGGATCCGGTTTATCCCGTCTATGTGGATACGAACGTCATGGCTGGTCACACCGGTGAAGCCGATGAAAGCGGGCTTTACAGCGGCCTCGTGTATCTTCCGTGCGATGCGAACAATGGATTTGTTCCTGCCATTCCATCCGAAAAAGTCGACCTCATTTACCTCTGCTATCCGAATAATCCGACGGGGGCGACCGCCACACGGGCCCAGTTGACCGCTTGGGTCGAGTACGCCCTCGCGAATGACGCGGTGATCCTCTTCGATGCTGCCTACGAGGCTTACATCCGTGACCCCGAGATTCCGCATTCGATTTATGAAATTCCCGGCGCGAGACGCTGTGCGATCGAGTTTCGCAGTTTTTCCAAAAACGGAGGATTCACCGGCGTCCGCTGCGCTTTCACTGTTGTTCCCAAAGACCTCAAATGCCAGAACGCGAGCGGAGAAAAAATGCCGCTTCATCCGCTTTGGAATCGCCGTTTCAGTACAAAGTTCAATGGTGTCGGTTACGTCACACAGCGAGCGGCGGAAGCTCTCTACTCGCCTGCGGGAAAATCCCAGATCGCCGAACTCATCGAGCATTACATGGGCAACGCCGCCATCCTGCGGGGCGCTGCGGAGAAGTGCGGCCTCACGACCTTCGGTGGCGTCAACGCTCCGTATATCTGGGTCCGTGCGCCGAAGCATCTCACGAGTTGGGCGATTTTTGACAAACTCCTTAGCGAAGCAAATGTGGTCGTCACGCCAGGAAGTGGTTTCGGACCAGCAGGCGAGGGGTATTTCCGCATATCCGCGTTCAATAGTCGCGCGAATGTGGTGGAGGTTGCCAGACGCCTTGCAGCGCTTGATTGGACTCGCTGAGGATCGGCGTGATTTGATCCGCAGCGGGGTTGTGTGACGTTTCTGTTGAAAATCGGCCCTTGACCAATCGCGCCTTGGAAAGACCATGGGAATATGGATTTTTCCAAGAAGGAATATTTCGTGAATCGGGAGACAAGCTGGTTGGAGTTCAATCAGCGTGTCCTGGATCAGGCATTCAGTGAGGACAACCCGATACTCGAGAGGCTGAAGTTTCTGTGTATCGTCAGCTCGAACTTGGATGAGTTTTTTGAGGTTCGGGTTGCCGGTCTCAAGCAACAGATGCAGACCGAGTCCTCGGAGACCGGCCCGGATGGCCTCTCTGCGAAGGAGACACTTGCGCTCATCAGCGCCCGCACCCAGCGCATGGTGGAGGATCAATACCGCTGCTGGCGTGAGCACATCTCCCCGGCCCTTGATGCCCAGCGAATCCGCTTTCATAGCTACCCCGATGTTCCCGAGGAGGAGCGTGCGTATTTTGAGAAATATTTCCGCGAGACGATTTATCCGGTTCTCACTCCGCTGGCTGTCGATCCGGCGCATCCCTTTCCCCAGCTCCTGAACAAGAGTCTCAACGTGATTGTCGAGCTCGAGGGGGAGGGGCTGAATACCGACATCGCCGTTGTACAGGCTCCACGTATCCTTCCGCGCGTTGTTCCGTTTTCCAAGCGCACCGATGGCGATGACTACGTTTTCCTCGGGAACATCATCCAAGCGCATGTGGACACTCTGTTTCGGGGAGTGACCGTCAAGGGTGCGCACCTCTTCCGAGTGACCCGCAACAGCAACCTCTACGTGGACGAGGAAGAGGCCAGTAATCTCCTTCACGCGATCGAGGAAGAACTCCGCAAAGTCAAGCGGGGGGCGGCTGTGCGCCTCGAGGTGAAGCACGATTGCCCGGATCGGGTTCTCAATCGTCTCTTGGATATTTTCAATTTAGAGGAAGAAGATGTATCCCGCATTGATGGGCCGCTGAATCTTTCCCGCCTGATGCCCTTGGCGATGCAGATCGACCGTCCAGACCTGCGCTACAAGCGCTTCACGCCTTGCTCTGTGGTCGCGCTCGATACCGAGTCCGATTTATTTTACCACATTCGCAAGGGTGACATTCTGCTCCACCATCCCTACGATAGCTTCCAGACGGTAGTGGATTTTCTCGTTCAAGCGGCCGAGGATCCTCAGGTCTTGGCGATCAAGCAAACGCTCTATCGCACAAGCTCCGACTCTCCGATCGTTCAGGCTCTCATTACGGCCGCCCGGAATGGTAAGCAGGTCACAGCAGTGATCGAATTGAAGGCGCGTTTTGACGAAGCCGCGAATATCCAGTGGGCCCGTATGATGCGTGAGGCCGGAGTGGATGTTGTTTATGGTGTCACTGGCTTGAAAACTCACGCCAAGGCGATGCTTATTATTCGCAGTGAGGGGGAGCGTATTCGTCGCTACGCCCACATGGGGACTGGAAACTACCACCCCTCGACGGCAAAAATCTACACCGACTTGAGTCTGCTCACTTGCCGTGACGCCCTCACCAGCGAGCTCGCTGAGACATTCAATTGCCTCACCGGCGTGTCGCGTTTTCCGATGATGAAGGAACTGATGGTCGCACCATGGAGGCTCTGTGAAGGTTTCCATGAATTGATCGAAAACGAAATCGGCCACGCGATGGCGGGTCGCCCTTGCGGCATTTACGCCAAGGTCAACTCGCTTGTGGAGGAGGGGATCATTGAGGCCCTCTACCGCGCCTCGGCAGCCGGTGTTCCGATTCGTTTGCTCGTTCGCGGTATGTGTGCTGTGCGAGTCGGCATCCCCGGAGTGAGTGAAAATATCGAGGTTAGAAGCCTTGTTGGCCGCTTCCTCGAGCATAGTCGCATTTATCGCTTTGAAAACGGAGGGGACGTACGCATCTATCTCGGAAGCTCGGATTGGATGCCCCGGAATCTTTTCCGTCGGGTGGAAACAGTTTTCCCCATTACGGCACCTGGAATGATCCAGCATGTGGATGAGATTTTATCTTGGTTCTGGAAAGACAATGTCAAATCGCAGGTGATGCAGCCCGACGGAGTTTATCGTTTTCGGGATTTGGCACCGGGAGAAGAACGCTTCGATGCGCAAATGGAATTCCTTGCTGATGCACTGCGCCGTCGGAAGAAGGTCGTTCCTGTTAAAGAGTGGTAAAAACTTTTTTCCGCAACGTAAAAGCCTGCTTTTTTGAAGAGGGTGGGCGTTTGCATCGTGGCTTGCATGCGATCGATCCATGGATAGTATTCATCGCACTATTATGAGTCAGACCCTACTTGATAAAGTCTGGGCGGCCCACGCCGTCCGCACCCTGCCCAATGGATCCACGCAGCTTTTAATTGGCACGCACCTCATTCACGAGGTCACCAGCCCACAGGCATTCGGCATGTTGGGGGATCTGGGTCTGAAGGTTCTTTATCCTTCCCGTACCTTTGCAACGGTGGATCACATTGTTCCGACCGATGAGCGCCAAGAGCCATTCAGCGACAATCTCGCGGATGCGATGATCAAGGCCCTTCGCAAAAATTGCGACGATCACGGGATCAAGTTTTTCGACCTTCCAAGCGGTCAACAAGGTATCGTTCACATCGTCGGACCTGAGCAGGGTATCACCCAACCGGGCACCACAATTGCCTGCGGTGACTCGCACACATCGACGCACGGCGCCTTTGGAGCCATTGCTTTTGGCATCGGAACCAGCCAAGTCCGTGACGTGCTCGCCACGCAGACGATGGCCATCCGCAAACCCAAGGTCCGCCGCATCAATGTGAATGGCAAGTTGAGCCCCGGTGTTTATGCGAAGGACGTGATTCTTCACATCATTCGTAAGCTCGGAGTCAACGGCGGTCTCGGCTACGCTTACGAATACGGCGGCACCACATTTGACGCGTTCACCCAAGAAGAACGCATGACCGTTTGCAACATGTCCATCGAGGGTGGGGCCCGTGTGGGATACGTGAATCCCGATAATACGACATTTGAGTATCTCCGAGGCCGCAACTATGCGCCCAAGGGCGCGGATTGGGATGCTGCCGTGGCTCGTTGGAAGGCCACCGCATCCGACCCGGATGCCGTTTACGACGATATCGTCACTTACGATGCGGCGGATATTGCTCCGACCGTCACTTGGGGCATCAATCCCGGCCAGGCGATCTTCATTAACGAAAACGTTCCATTGGCTTCCGATGTCCCGGAGAAAGATCGTGCCACAGCAGAGGAGGCCTTCATCCACATGCAACTCACCGCAGGCAAACCTATCAAGGGTACCAAGGTCCAAGTGGCCTTCCTCGGAAGCTGCACGAATGGACGCTTGAGCGACTTGCAGGAAGTGGCTCGCTACATCAAAGGCCGCAAAGTCAGCAGTAGCGTGAAAGCCATCGTGGTCCCCGGTTCCCAGAGCGTGGCCAGCCTTGCCGAAAGCATGGGCTTGGCGGAGATTTACCGTGATGCCGGCTTTGAATGGCGTGGGGCGGGTTGCTCGATGTGCCTCGGCATGAACCCCGACAAACTTGTCGGCGACCAACTTTGCGCGAGTTCCAGTAACCGCAACTTCAAGGGCCGTCAGGGAAGCCCGACCGGACGCACCGTGCTTATGTCGCCCCTCATGGTCGCCGCCGCCGCCATCACTGGCGAAATCTCCGATGCCCGAGAGATCTTCGACATCAAATAACGCCTTCATTTCACACTCATTCCTTTCTCAATCCGAAAAATAAAATGGCTCTCGAAAAAATCACCCAAACTAGCGGCCGTGGCGTTTACGTTCCCGGCGATGATCTCGATACCGACCGCGTTATTCCTGCCCGCTTCATGAAATGCATCACCTTTGACGGTCTAGGTGAGTTCGCCTTCTTTGACGCCCGTGCAGCAGCAAAAGCCGAGGGGCAAACCCACCCGCTCGACGATGCCCGATTCACCGGTGCCAGCATTCTTTTTTCTGGCTCCAACTTCGGTTGCGGAAGCTCCCGCGAGCACGCGCCCCAAGCCCTCTACCGTTTCGGCATTCGTGCCGTCATCGCCGAAAGCTTCGCTGAAATCTTTTTTGGCAACTCGATCACGCTCGGGATGCCATGCGCCGTCATGAGCGGCCAAGACATTCGCGCGGTTGCTCAAATCATCGAAACCGATCCAGAAGCCCTGATCACCTTAGATCTCTTAGAAGGCAAGCTCAGCATCGCTGATATGGATTTTCCAGCCACCCTGCCACCCCACGCCCAAGAAGCCTTGGTGACCGGCAAATGGGACGCCATCGCCGATCTTCTGGAAGGCATCGAGGACGTGCGCACCTGCGCCGCCAAATTGCCCTACATGGCCGCTTAGGAGGGAAGCTTCGTAAGCGTTACGAGTTGCAAAATAGCCTTGTCGCAGTTGGCGGCAAATTGCCAGCTAGTATTTTTGAATATATAGCCGGTAAAGAGGGAGATTGGGGAGAATGCGGAGCTTTTGCGAATAGATCGTCGTGAAGGCATCGATCGCCGCCTTCGGAAGGAGTAGCGGGTTTTCCGTTCCTGGGCGCATAGGCGACCAAATGTAGTCGTCGAAAGCGATGACTCCGCCTCGCTTGAGAAGTTGGAAGGCTAGGACGGCATCGCCCAGCACATCGGCGGCTTGATGGCTGGCATCGACGCTGATGAAGTCAAATGGCTCCGTGTTTTCTGCAACCAAGCGGCAGAGTTGGTCGAGGGAAAGCCCTGCGCGGACCTCGACTTTGGCTGGGGAGCCGACGGAGGCGATGTTGTCTTCAAACTGCTTTCTCAGTCCACCCAGCGCCATGTGTTTGTGCTCAATGCCGCCTTGGAAGCTGTCGATCGCCACGATCGTGGATTCCCAGCAGTCCGGTTGGATCGACGCGCCGCGTTTCGCCGCCGAGCTATCCGCGGTGATTGGGGGATGTAGCGCGAGTGTGCCTCGCGCTTGATTCGCGAAGGTCTAGGCTAGGTTTTGGTGATAAGCGGACTTCGGCTCCGGCTTGGGGCGGAAGGTTTCTCTATTTCACGAATCCGACCGGAAATTCCTCCCATGTGCGGCCGTCCAATTTTCGCTCGGGCTTTTTATGGCTGGAGCCGACCTGCTTCAGGAAAAACGGCAGGC
>CAIWSO010000577.1 GCA_903915315.1 uncultured Spartobacteria bacterium
CAGCCCGCCAAGAATATCTCAATGAGACGCGGGCAACGGTGATGAGTGTGAGTGAGTGTCTCATGGTCTATTTCTCGCTTTTCTTCGTGGAGGAAATCTCTCCGATCTTCGCGTCACCACCGACCGAGATGGGATTCGGCACATCGGTGGTCATGACGTTGTCGAGTTGGAGATGGCCGATGTCGCCGATGTCGTGCTGGAGCAGGCTCTTGATCCGGTTGGCGCTGATGTTCGAGAGATGGAGGCGATTGATTTTCGGGATGATTTCCAGCGAGGCCTGAGCACCCGGCCAGCCGCGACTGTCCAAAGGCACATTGCCGTAATTTGTCGGGTTCGGTTTCGTCTGGCTGGTCCCGACGCGAAGGTAGTTCTTCAATTTGGTCTTATCGGGATCAGTCCGAATCAGTGCCCCGTCGATTGGCACTTCTTTGGCCCGGTAGAGAGTCACATCCCTCACCGCCAGGAGATCAACCTGCCCATCGACCTGAATGACCGGCGCTTTGGCGGAGTGGGGATCTTTCTGATAAATCTGCATCCCCTCCACGCTGAGCACATCGATCACCGCGTGCGGTTGAACCCAAATCACCGGGCGGCTGTCCACAGGCATATGGCTGTGGATATTGCGGAGGGTGAGTTGCTCGAAGTGGCCAGCGAGGAAGAAGACAAACGGGAGCGGCCCATGGTCGGGTTTCAGGGGCCGCATATCGATGTTCTCAAAAGTAATCCGGCCAAAATCGCCTCCTGATCTCCAGTGAGGCTGGAGAAAGAATCCATACTTGCTGAAATATCCCTGCACATTGCGGATGGAGAACCGATCCACTCGCGATTGGCGGGATAGAATGCGAATCGCGTTTTCGGCGCCATCAATCTGCACTCCGTCGATATCGACATCTGTGATCGGCCCGAAGCTCGCATAGGGGCCAAAACTATCGTTGCGCACGAACTCACCCGCCTGATTCCAATCAACATGACCGTCGTCCGCGTTAAGGGCGATAAAGTCATCCTGTGTCTCGCCCCGGATGTTCCGCATGCTCAGGAACCGGCCGGGACCGCTAACTTGGACGCCGCATTGATGTTGGCGTTTGGGCTCCTTGGTATAGTTATCAAGGTCGATGTTCTCAAACACGGCGCGCTCCCAGTTCGTCATGTGAACGGCGAAGGTGGTTGCATTTTTGATGGTGACATCGCGGAACGTCACCTGCTCGACACCGTGAAGCGCAAACCCGGTCATCCACCCGCGCCCGGGCACGTCGTGGGCCTGTTTTGCGCCGTTGCCGTTATAGGTGCCGCCCAGAAACGCGAGGTTGCGGTTCTTCCTCTCGGTAAGCGAGGGATCAGCGTTGCGAATGATTGGCTGGTCCGCGTGATCCGCGAGGAAGAAGCCGCAATCACTCGTGAGGCACTCGATGGTCGTGTTGGAATGGACCTTCAGCCCCTTCACGAGGATCGCGCCATCGACGACGAGCTTCAACGAACCAAGCTTCGGTGCGCGATCAAGGATGCCCTGAATGAGTGCGGTGTCATCGGTGCCTCCGCCTTTGGTCACGTCACTGTCGAGCTTCGCGCCCGCCTCGCTGGCGATGATGATGCGGGGGACTGCGGAAGGTGCAGCGTGTAGCGCGGCCAGCGGCGCGAGCAGAAGGGTGGTGAGGATCGTGAGGGTGTGTTTCATGGTCGGATTATTTGGTGACGACCGTTTTGCCAAAGACGGTGAACTCGGCGATGCCGGGGGTGATGCCTTTAG
>CAIWSO010000578.1 GCA_903915315.1 uncultured Spartobacteria bacterium
ATGGGCTGGCCGGTGCCCGAAGGTAAACTCCTCACCTACGAAGGCGGCGCCGCCAAGCAGGCACTCCGCACCTACACATTGGATGACAAGGAGGCGAACCTCGCCCTCACCGTCTATGGTGACGGCGAAACCACCACCGCCCGCTACGGGCAGTTCAAGGACAACCAATACTACCTCTACCTTCTCGACACGCTCGACTACGCCCTCAAATGGGGCAACTACTCCGCCAACAACCGCCCAGAACCGAACCACCAAGGCGTCGCGAGGTTGTCGTTCGAGGAGTTGGACTGATATCCCCGCTGCAAAGTAACTACTATGTACAAAGAACACGGTGAGTGTTGGCTGGGCCTCCGCGCCGCCTTTCTGATTGCGCAAGGGCTACGGACAACTTGCGATGGAATCACCGCCGCCTTCATTTCCACCCTTCCTTGTTGGCTGTTGGTTTTGGTCCTGACCACGACCGGACAGGCGAAGGGGCCGACAGAGGCTTTTCTGATGGCCTATTTCGTTGGTGATTCCGTCGCGGAAAACCGCATGCATCTTTGCTGGAGTCTTGATAGACTGAAGTGGAACGCGCTGAACAACGACGTCATGAAAAAAACGCACTCCCCCTTCTGCTCTGCGGAGCAATCACGGCTCGAGGTAGCGTCGGATGGAGAAGAATTCGTCGCAGCCGAGGCGGCGGCGATCGTGGGCGATACCGTCGGACTGAGCCCCCAAGCCTTTCCCGAACCGGAATTCGTTCGCATGGGTTGGCGGGATGTGGCCCTCGCAAACCTCAAAGACAAAAACGGCTGGCCTGTGTTTGCGTTCACCGCCCAGTCCCTTGAATAGGATTTCCATTTAATGAGAGCAGTCCTCACACTCGCGGTTTTCCTGTTCGTTTCGGGTGCATTCGCCCAAGAGGGTGGCGGGGTTTCCGTGGAAATGGCTCCCGATGGCCGTACTTACTCGATCAAAGCGCCTGGGATCGGTTTTTTGAATGCCATGTTCCAGGCTCATATGGAGATCGATGGGGTGGAAGCTGTTTTGTCGTCCTTCGATGGCAAGCCGCTTGGCACGGAATGGCTGCCCAACCAACCCTCACCCTACGGGTCGGTGGATGTTGGTCTTTCCACAATCCGCTTCGAGCGGGAGGGCTTTGACCTTCTTCTTCGCGTGGAGCGGATCGTGGGGGCGCCGGTGGTGCTGGTGAATGCCGGGATCCATGTTTTCGGACGCAAGCCGTGTGAGTTATTGAGAGTGTTTGTGTTGCGCATTCATAATCGCTTTACCGCCACCGGCCCGTTGCAGATCGAGGGGCCTCCGGGAGATTGGGTTCTCTCGGGGATTTTTAGTGAAAGCGAGGCTGCAAAGGAGCGCCCCATTGCCGCGGCACGCCTGCTCCGGGGTCTACCCAAGACGACGATCACGGAGGATTGCTCCCTTTACAGCCAGGATGGTCGGGGCGTTTTCATCGGGCCGACGGGGAAACCAGAGGCCTTCACATCTGTTGATTTTTTGGCGCTTGCCGACGATCGCATTGAAGTGGCCCTGTCCTCTTCGATGGATGTGCGGGTGGACCCGGGCGAAACCCGCTGGGGCCAACAAATAGGTCTCTTTTTCGAGCCTCCCCGCGAGGCGATGAGCCGATGGGTGGACTGGGTGGCGATGACCCATGGATCGCGAACGGCCCGGGGTGGAGTCTCCGGTTGGCTTTCCACGGCGGACGGCAACCCGGGGAAGACTCTCTTGGAAGTCGTGGAGGCGGTTCGGGCATCCGGCGCAAAATTGCGCCCGGAAGCGATACTCATCGAAAATGCCTACCACAACACCGAGGCGAACCCCATGGAACCGAGCGGGCATTTTCCACGAGGGCTTCCTTTTTATGCCCGGGAGATCGCGGGAATCAAGGCCGCGCCAGGTTTGTTTCAAGACTACGATGGAGACCGCCAGTCTCGATCGGAGATTCAGCAAATAATCCAGGGAGAGATCGGGAGGGGTTTTCATTTTTTCAAAATCATCTACAGGCTCGCCGCATCAAATCTTCCAGTTCGCGGGAAGCTCACCTATTTTCAGAGGTTCCGCTCGGCTTTTCAGGAACTCCGCAAAAGCGCAGGGGAAGATACCCAACTGCTTTCTGTCATGAGCTTAAGAAAGAGGGCAGTCTTGGGCTCAGTGGATAGCAGTCGGGTCGCTGGGAATATCGTTCGCACATCGATCCGGGAGAGGATTTCCTCATGCCTCTGGGCGATGCCACTGGGCAACCGGTGGTTCGCCGTGGACAACGATAGCTTTTACCTCGCCACGGAAGTGGAAGGGGTAAGCCCTGTCGTGGGCGGGTGGCCGATGGCGCGCACTTGGATGAGCATGGTGGGATTGTCTTGCGGCAATGCCTTCACCACGGATGTCTTGAGCCGGGAGACCTTCAAGCCCTACTGGAGGAATCTCGAGGTGCTTACCCCGCCCGCGCGGGAGCGCACGCAGGTGCTGGATATCGGCACAGGCTTGGAGTGGCCGAGGCTCGCGGGGAAGGTCGAGCGCGATTGGGGGCAGTGGG
>CAIWSO010000579.1 GCA_903915315.1 uncultured Spartobacteria bacterium
ACACGAAGTCCCCGATCCGATCCTTCGGCGACTTCTATACGGCGCTGGCGGTCGAGCATCTCCCCTCCTGGCTTGCCTTCGTGGTGTATTTCGGAACGATCCTCGTGGTATTCGGCCTCATCATTTTTGTGGTGCGGACCTCGACCGAGGAGGTTAGCGAATTCGGAAACACCAACAACTCTCTGTGGAAAATCTAGACACCATCTCACAATTGAAGGAAATCGTGGCCCGCCTCCGCGCTCCCGATGGCTGTCCTTGGGATCGCGAGCAGACCCATGCGAGTCTTCGTGCCGGATTAATTGAAGAATGCTACGAAGTTGTCGATGCCATCGACCGCGCGAATGACGAAGACATGCGGGAAGAACTCGGCGACCTACTTCTGAACATTGTCATGCATGCACAGATGGCGGGGGAACGCGGTTCCTTTTCACTCGAGGACATCGCCGCCACTGTGGGAGAGAAGATGGTGCGCCGTCACCCCCACGTTTTCGGCAATAAATCCGCCAACGATAGCGAAGCAGTCCTTCGCCAGTGGGACGCCATCAAGCGGCAGGAAAAAGGCGGCAACTCGGGCATCCTCGATGGGCTGACCGCCGGCCTACCTGCTCTCCTTCGCGCTCAAAATGCCCAGAAAAAAGTCGGCCGAGTGGGCTTTGACTGGCCGGATGCGGAACCCGTCTTTGCCAAGATGGCTGAGGAAACTGCTGAAATACGCGAAGCGATTCAGGCCTCGGACTCCGCCGCGACCGAGGCCGAGGTCGGCGACTTGCTTTTCACCGCCGTCAATCTCGCCCGCAAGCTCGGCGTCGATGCCGAGACGGCCCTCAACGGATCCACGAACCGCTTCATTTGCCGCTTCCAGGCCCTCGAGCGGGAACTCCAATCCAGCGGACGCGAAGTCGCGGGTACCCCGCTTGAGGAACTCGACCGTATTTGGGATAAAGTGAAAAAAGGGTAAACCTGCCCGCTCTCCATCCAGGTCGCCGGATCCGCGGCTAAATACCGCCTTCCCTTTCGTCGGGAGGTGAGAACCCTATTTGATTTTGTGTCACTCGACACGACCAGTGCTTCCATGCCCATCCCTCATCGCCGCGAGAGATCAATTTCTTCCGGGGAAGAGCAGGGTTTCCGGCAGCACACCTGTTGCCGGAGGCCCTGCGTGGGGGATTCGCCCCATTGTTGGTGCTCACCACCTGACCTAATTATGCGCCGATGCTTTCAAACAAAAAACGACCGCTTCACCATAGATCCCAACTGATACCGCGGGACGTCGATCTCTCTGCCGATCCCATTGCAGATTCGGGCTACCGTAGACTCTTTGAAACGGCCCGCGATGGCCTCCTCGTCATCGACATGACGACGGAGAAAATCGTAGATGCGAATCCCTGTCTTTGCCTTTGGCTGGCTCTGTCCCGAGCTCACTTGATCGGCAAGAAACCCGACACGATTCCGTCATTCAAATGGTTTTGGAAGGATGTACTGGAATCTGATGGGCTCCATGAAGGGGGCATTCACAGATGGGACCACCTGACACTCAAATCACGAAAAGGAATACGAACTTCGGCCGAAGTGGCATGCAACACGTTCACTTCCGAAGGCCGAAAATTGCTGCAATGCCATTTCCGCGACATCACCCATCGCAAGCAGGAGGAAGAAAGCGTGCGCCGGCTCACGGAGACACTCGAGCAACGCGTAGCGGCTAGAACGTCGGAACTTGAGGTCGCGAACCGGGAGTTGGAGGCCTTCACCTATTCTGTCTCCCACGACCTCCGGGCGCCACTGCGACACATCATGGGATTTATCGAAATCTTGGAAAAGGAAGCCGGCTGCAAAATCTCCGAGATCCACCGCCACCACCTCACAACGATCGCTGGAGCCGCGCGACGCATGGGCGAACTCATCGACGATCTCCTGACATTTTCACGTATCGGACGCTCGGAAATGCAAAAAACCAGCATCAACCTGCGGGATCTTCTCATGGAAGCCCTGAACGACATCAAAGAGGAAACCAAGGATCGCCTCATTAGCTGGAAAATCGGCCCCCTCCCTGAAGTCAAGGTGGACCGCTCCCTCATGCGGCAAGCTTTGGTCAACCTCCTCTCGAACGCGATCAAATTCACCTCGACCCGCACTCACGCGCACATCGAGGTCGGTTGCGAATCGGACCACCCCAACGAACATGTGATCTTCATTAGCGATGATGGTGTGGGATTCGACCCTCGCTACACCAAGAAGCTATTTGGGGTCTTTGAGCGATTGCACAACGACAAGCAATTTGAGGGTACAGGCATCGGCTTGGCGAATGTTCAACGCATCATCAAGCGCCATGGTGGCCGCATCTGGGCCATGGGCAATGTGGATGCGGGAGCCACATTCCACTTCAGCATCCCCAAGCCGGAGGAACGATGAAATCCGAAAATCCTCATATTTTATTAGCCGAGGATGACTCCGCCGACGCCGAGTTGACCCTCTCCGCGATCCAAGGTGCCAACTTAAAAAACAAAGTTGTTCGCGTGAGCGATGGGGAGGAAACATTGGACTACCTTCTCCGCAGAAAAACGTGGCGAAGCCGGCCCAGCGGGGATCCGGCTGTGGTTCTTCTTGATCTCAAAATGCCCAAGATTGGCGGCATCGAGGTACTCCAAGCCATTCGCTCCAATCGGAAACTTCAATCCATCCCCGTGGTTGTTTTCACCTCCTCGGGCGAGCGACGCGACATCGCCGTCTGCTACCAAAATGGAGCCAATGCCTACGTGATCAAGCCCGTGGGTTTTCCGGACTTCCAAACAACGGTGCAGAGCATTGGCCGCTTCTGGTCGGAAATCAACGTCCCCCCTCCACTGATATCGCGCCGCTTAGAGCGACGCTCCTGGCAAAGCTGATGCAAACCCCACTCCACATCCTGCATTTGGAGGATGACCCCCTCGACGCCGAGTTGATTCGCCGCAAACTGGAAGCCGATGGACTCCTCTGCGAGATCGAGCGTGTGGACACCGAGTCCGACTTTTCCCTCGCGCTCGAGCGAAACGACACCGACCTCGTTCTTGCTGATTTCTCGATGCCCGGCTACGATGGGATGGAGGCTCTGAACCTTGTTCAATCCATGCGACCAGGCCTTCCCTTCATCCTTTTTTCAGGGGTCATGGGCGAAGAGGCGGCCGTGATGGCGCTTAAAAAAGGCGCGACAGATTACGTTCTCAAAGACCGGCCATCCCGACTCGCTCCGGCCATTCGCAGGGCCCTAGAGGAAGTGCAACTCCTCAAGGAAAGGCAATCCCTCAGCAACCAGCTTACGCATGCCCAAAAACTCGAGATTTTTGGCGAACTCGTCGGCGGAATCGCCCACGACTTCAATAATATCCTCACCATCATCATGGCTAATAGCGGCATGCTGATGAACGAACTCAAAAAAACAGACCGCCTTTATCGCTATGCTTCGCATATCGAATACGCGAGCGAACACGCTGCCGCCCTGACTCGGCAACTTCTGATTTTCAGCCGTGGAGATGTCCGCGAAGCAACCCTCATTCCCCTCAATGATCTGGTGCAAAAAACTGGTCTCATGCTCCACAGACTCATTCCCGAGCCGATCCAAATCCGCATCACAACGTGCAAAAAAAACCTTCAAATCAAGGCCGACCAAAATGACATCGCCCAGATCCTCATCAATCTCGTCCTGAACGCTCGAGATGCCATCCAAGTCGAGGGCTGGATCACCATTTCCACTGGCTTTCTGAGCCACGAGGAATCTTCTAAACTGAATTTTGAGCACGCCGGCGGACTCTGCTATCTGCGCGTTTCGGATACTGGTTCTGGAATGAACACCGCTGTGCAGGCTAGGCTTTTTGAACCCTTCTTCACGACGAAACCCGAAGGACACGGAACAGGCTTAGGATTGTCGACTTGTCAGCGCCTCGTGGCTTCCGCTGGCGGAAAGATCACGATCGAAAGCGAGGTCGGGCAAGGATCCACTTTCACCATTTATCTACCCCGCATTCTTGATGAGATTCCCGGTGGGGCCCACTTGGAATCCGAGACACCCCCGGCGAACGGGCATGGAACAATCCTCCTCGTCGAAGACAACCACATGCTCCGCGACATCGTGGCCAAGCGACTTTCCGACCTGGGCTATCGCGTGATTCAGGCTGCCAACGGACTCCAAGGCCTCGACGCCCTAGCCGATGATAAAGGCGCCGCCCCCGATCTGGTGATCACGGACATGATACTCCCTCTCCTCAGCGGCCATGAAATGGCCCGTCTTCTTCGCCTCAAAAACCCCCATATCAAAGTGCTTTTCACTTCAGGATATTCGGAGAAGACGATCCTCCCCCATGACCTTTCCGGCAACGGCATTGAGATCATCAGAAAGCCATTCACGATCAATCGCCTTGCCAACAAAATCACCGAGATCCTGCCTCCCACCGTAGCGCCCATCAGCCACCACTAAAAATTCGCAACGCCCATTCCGCTTTTTTTCCATTCTATTGCAATTTCGCGATGGGGCACCCTAGGATGCGGGCATGGTTGAAATCTCTATAAAATATCTAGGCGATCTGCGCTGTGAGGCGACTCACGGTCCATCTGGAACGACTTTGCTCACGGATGCACCGGTCGACAACGAGGGACGCGGAGAAGCCTTTTCTCCCACCGATCTTACGGCCACATCGCTGGGAACTTGCATGCTCACGATCATGGGCATCGTTGCCCGTCGGCATAGTGTGGATCTCGGCGAAACGATAGTCAAAGCGGTCAAACACATGTCCACCGAACCGCCTCGCCGCATTGCGAAGCTGGAAATTGTTTTCACCATTCCGCTGCCGTCGGATCACCCGCAACGGAAACTCCTCGAAGCGGCCGCGAAAGGTTGCCCGGTGCACCTGAGCCTGCATCCAGATGTGGTGCAGGATATCCGTTTCGACTGGGTCGGTTAGTTTATCTCCGGTTGGGAGGCCTCCCCGATGCGGCGGGTGATTTCCAGCGCAATATCGAGGGCGTCAGCAGCCGCCAACCCTGTGACCTTGGGCTTCAATCCCTCGCTAGCGCATTGGAGAAACGACTCGAGCTCGATGAGAAGCGGCTCTCCTTTGTTCACCTCGACAGGCTCGCGGACGA
>CAIWSO010000580.1 GCA_903915315.1 uncultured Spartobacteria bacterium
GCTTGAGGCGGTTCAATATCATCGTGCTTTGACTGGTTCGCACGGCCGCTCTCAATGCAGGCCCAGCCTTGCTTTCGCGCAAGCGTGCTTCGCCCGCGGCGCGGCAGCGCCCATCGCAAACCCGATGGTAGGGGCGTTTCGCCGAAACGCCCGACTTGCGTGGCGAAGCCGCGCCAACGGCGCTTCGCGCCTGAATCTTCGGACAGCTCGGCGAGCCGTCCCTACCCTCTCAAGCGCCATGCAAACCGCCCCTATCCCGCTGGAGAATGCTGGATGACATAAGTCTCTCCTGCGGTGGTCTCGAATTCGATGAGATCGCTTCCTTCGCCTGTGGTCTTCGCGGGCTTGCCGATGACATCTTTGAAGCTCGCCGTGCCGATGCCGGGGCTGGCAAGGCGGCATGTTCCGCCGCTCTTGGACTGGATGGAAATCGAACGGATCTTTCCTTCGCTCCAATCGGCAGAGACGACAAAGTTCCCGCGCGCCACGAGGCCTTGGAAGGAACCGGTGTTCCACGCCTTGGGCAGGGCGGGGAGAATTTTGATCGTCCCTTCGTGGCTTTGCAGGAGCATCTCCGCGACACCAGCCATCGAGCCGAGGTTGGCGTCAATTTGGAACGGAGGATGCACAGTCCAGAGGTTCGGCAAGGTTCGTTCGCGGATGAATCGTTGATAGACTCCATGGGCTTTTTCCCCTTCGCCCAGGCGGGCGCGGCTGTTCATTCGGTGGGCCAAGGCCCAGCCCGTCGTCTTGTCGCCGCGCAGATCGAGCGTCTTACTCGCGGCGCGCATCCACTCGGGTCGGGTAGGATTGATGAGTGTGCCGGGAAAGAGCGGGCAGATGTGGGAGATGTGCCGGTGCTTGGGATCGCCGATGTCGCTGTAGTGCGTCTCCTCGCGGTATTCTTTGATTTGCCCATCCGCGCCGATCTGGATCGGATCCAGCCGACCCATTTGCTCGCGGATCGTCTCGAGGAAGGGATCGGTTTTGCCCAGCTTTTCGGCAAGCGCGAGCGTGTCGGAGAAGGTTTCCCACACGAAGCCTTGGTCGAATGTGCAGCCTGCGGTGATGAAATACTTCCCTTTGGCCGCTCGGCCCGTGATCCGTTCGATCTGCTCGGGAGTTGCTTTTTGTTCGGGAGAAGCGGAGGGCTCGACCAAAAGAAATTCCCCGTGGGGCACCAGCGCCTTGGAGTAAAATTTGCTCAAGGACAGCATCGCCGGATAGGCGACTTCCTCGAGGAATTTCCTGTCCTGTGTGAACAGGTAATAATCCACCAGCAACTTGGCGGTGAAGCCGCCCGTGCCCGGTCCGGAATGTCCGCCCGAGGCACCGGGAATGAAGTAGGCATTTGCTCCAGTTCCGATGATCCAGCCGTTGTCGCCGTCCTCGGACAGTTTCTCCTTATTGTGTTTGCGCACATAATCAGCGGCGTGGTTTTGCGCCACAGGGAGGTAGGCTTTGAAGAAGGCATTGTAGGCTTCGAAGCACTCGGGCAGGTTCGTGCTCATCGCCCCCCAGTAATTCATTTGCACATTGATATTGTGCCAGAAGCCGCCCGACCACGGCGTGTTCTGATAAGCACTCCAGGCCCCTTGCAAATTGGCGGGCAGGCTCTTTTCGCGCGAACTGGCAATGAGCAGGTAGCGGCCATACTGGAACATCAACTCCTCCAGCCAAGTATTCGACTCGCCCTTTTTGTATTTCTCGAGAAGAAGGTGGGTCGGATCGGTCGAGGGGGTGGACTTGAGATTCACCGACACGCGGCCGAAGAGGTTCTGATAATCCTTGA
>CAIWSO010000581.1 GCA_903915315.1 uncultured Spartobacteria bacterium
CAGAGGGGACCTTGATTCCCGACTGGGCGTTGCTGGATGTCATTACCTTCGGCAATTCGACTAATGCAAGCAATCCGCTCTCCCGATTATCACCGGTGAACTTAAATGGGCGCTTCTATCTGCCAGGAAATGCGAGCATCACCCCACGCACGGTGGGTTTGAGGGCCTTGGCCAAAGTGCTGGAAAATTCAACAGCGGGAACCATCCAAGACCCAATGAATCCAGTCTCATCCGCCTCAGTGAATGCCACGAAATTCTGGGGCAATACCGTTAATGCCACCACGATCGCCAGCGCCATCAGCAACATGACGTGGTCAGTAAATTCCACTTGGGGAAAAGGAAACTCCACAAATGACCCCAGTAGCCGCAGAAAAACAAATAAATTTCCAGTCAACCAATACATTCTGCCCAGTGAGATCATGGAAATCGCTGGCGTCGCCGATGCCGTTTCTCAAGGCAATTACAATAACACTGCTAGCCATTTCAAATGGAACGAAGGCCGAGCCAGCGCCCTCATCCCCGCTGTCACCACACGCAGTTCCTTCTTCACCATCTACGCCTACGCGCAGGCCCTCGATAAATCGCTCAACGTGGACTCTGAAGCCCTGACAAAAACATTGGTAGAAGTCGAAATCACCACCCCCGCTACCGCCACCACACCAGCCCAATACAAGGTTAAAAAACTCTACACCCAACCGATCCTGATCGGGGACTGAAGTTTTAAGTTTTTAAGCATTAAGTTTTAAGCGGCAAGAGCAAAACTCACGCGGTGACGCGGAGCCGCGGAGCAGCAGGCGGGGGCCAGTCCCGATTCTTTCTCTAGACAGGATTGCCAAGATTTTCAGGATTAACAGGAAAGAACACCTGCCAGCAGTTAGATTTTTTTAGACATAATTAACAAAATTGACAAAATTGAAGTCCGGCGCGCGGGCGCATTCGTTGCACGAATGTGGCTTTCAAAAAAAGCAAACTTCCACAAGCGAGCTTGCGTCCGTTTCATTTTTGACCGCCAATCCCGGCAAGCCGTGATCTGACTCCCGCGACGGCGCGCCAATCTTCACGCCGGAGTTCCCGAAGGCGGATCCCTACCATTTTTTAGAAATAGTATGCAAAGAGGTCATTGTCCCTTTCAATTTGGACTTTGCTGCGCAAAAAGAAGGGGGCATGGCCGTCTCGGCCGTGTGGACACTGGTCGCCTTTTCTAACAGCCTGCCCATCGGAATCAAGGAGCAGAACCGCAGCACACAGGCGAGACGCGCTGTGCCCCTCCGCCTGAAATCCAAAAACTAAAAGCAATTGGTATAATCCGCGATGATTTGCGTGGGACTCTCATGACAAAAAATGAGCAGTTTTTGACATCAAACGAGAAGACGGCGAGGAGCTTGTTTGTTTATCATATAAACCAAATGCGCCTTTGCCCCGCTTCCTCCATTCTCTGTGCATCCCATTTCTGCCCACGGCCATTTTGCTGGTTGATTCTATGAATCGACCTCCACGATTTATTGACAGCGGAGGAAGCCGAATGTTCATTAACCCCATCGGCGATTGCGCCGATTTCCCCGCCCATCACCCCTTAATATTTTGAAACGCTATCTGCCAAAAAATGCAGAAGACGCATCGGCGCTCATTCTCACGCTACTCGTGATTGTGTTGCTGTCCGCGATCGTCACATCGTTTCTCTCCAGCACCCGCACGGAGCAAACCGCCACGCGCAACTACACATCGAAGGTTAAGGCCGAGATGTTCGCAACTACCGCCACCCAGCAGGCCATGGCGCAGATTCAGCAGGGGTTCAACGCCACCGGAAATGGCACTGGAAATTTCACATCCGTCCTCACCACCCAGCCCGGAGCCATCAAAAAGTATTTTTTCAGTAACGGAACACTGCAAACCAGCAGCACGATCACCACAGAACTTTTCACCACTGGCTCCGGCAATCTGACAAACCTGAACAACCTTCAAAACCCTGGGAATTCAACGAGCAGCGCTACCAGCAATCAATGGACCATCACGGGAAACGCGAGCGAGCGGATCAATGTGTTCATGGAAAATGTGACCACCACCGTGAATGGAACCAATCAAACGGTCGGCCGCATTGCCTACTATGTCGATGACGAGGGCACGAAACTCAATGTCAACGCGGCCATGGGTAACCGTACCACGCTAAACGCTGCAATAAGGCCCTCGGATATCGGAGCCCTCAGTGCAAGCGACACCAACATCTTCGCATCCATCGTCAATGGCACGGCCTCCAACAATACCTCCAATGCTACCACTTGGAGCCATTTCTTCCGCTCCGAGCAAGTTGGCGCTGCCATCAATTCTGCTGGGGGAAATTTCTCCCAAGAAAACCTCCCCTATATTACCACCGCCACCACTTCCGCGAGCTCGACAGCCAATATCACCCATCTCCTCACCCCATGGGGAACGCAGCGGATTCCCATCAATACCCTCTCCACAAACGCCACCGACGGCACTGGCGACACTTCCGTGATATCGATTTTTGAGGCTTTTACTGGCTTGAATGGAACGAGCATGAATGCCACATCGAATTCTATTTATGGAATCACTGGTCAAGGCCTGCAAAATGTCTTCGGCGGCAATTTCTCCACGAAATACACTGCCCTAGGAGTGAAGCAGATTGCCGCCAATATGCTCCAGATGCGGAGCCCAAATACTTCCTCCGTAAATCAAAGCTTTTCATTTAACGGAACACTCTTGGGTTCAATAGATTTTGTGGGAGCAAATTATTCTGTTAATGCCATTCCTATGGATTACATGGGATATGCACCATATCCTGTTATAAGTGAAGTGAGTGTAGCGGCAGGTTATTATATAGAAACCGCAGGCACAACGCCTTACAAAGCGGGCTTTGTTCGTCCAAGTTTGCAGGTTATGGTGGAGTTATATAACCCATATGGGTTTACCTTCAATTCTACGGATGCTCGAATAGTTATTAAAATGAATGCATTTACATTTAATTGTACGCACAGAATATTAAGTGCGAATCAAACATTCGGCCCTTTTACTTATGGGCCATCAGGAAATTATTCTGACGATTCATCCCCACAAGCATGGGGAAACGGGAATGACTACTTAAATAATAACACAATTCTACTTGATCCAAACAACCGAGCAAAATGGAACGCCGTTGCACGCGATAACGCACAAACTCCAGGAAAATTGAAAGAATCGTATTTTTCGGCTGATAATCCAATGAGTTACCCTAATTTTCGCGGCTCTTCGATCGCCGGACCATCGCGCATTGAAATTCCACCTTACTCAAAAGTCCAATTTCATCTATTTTCACCTAACTGGGGCGTCTATGGACAAGTCGATGCAACTAGAGCATGGGGAACTGCCGGCGCTTCCGTTATTTTTAATAATACTGATGTGCAAATAGTGAGATTAGATAATCTGTCTATAGATTTCTCCTATGTAAAATTACTTGCAAATAAGTCGGATGCCTCCTCTGTCCGTGATTGGGTAAGAGGCCCTGAGATAGGGCCTTTCTCTCCTGAAATTAGGAACCAAGATGGAAATGGTAGTATATCGCGCCGCATAAGCGATAATCAACTCTCAAATAGAAATAAATCCCCAGGCCAATATAGGCCACCAGTATCTCCCAATACCTACCAAAGAATTTGCCCTCTCCTTAAAACCACAGTGAATGCTACGGCTGCGCTCAACGATGCCACGCGGGCATGGACTAACGCGATCAGCACAAACACAACGCATTCTCTCATTTCATTAGCAAGCGCAAATACCACAAATCACACGCTGGGAAACTCTACAAATCCTGAATTATTTAACTACACCCAATCCAATCCGTCTTTTGCTCAAGGGAACCCTATTCCCAGCGACCCCTCCTACAACAATTATGTCGCCAACGCCGTGTTTTCGAGATCGGACGCTTCAGACATGCGGGAGCCTTATTTGGTAACAGGCAATTACACTGGCCCAGCAGACCTCGGGTTCGTTCCGACAAACCAACGCTGGCGTAGGCTCCGGATGCAGATGCAACCTACGCAAGAAGTCAGCAACAGCGATGGTGGAAACGGCAACCAAACCTACATCCCCGATTGGGCGATGCTGGATGTGATTTCTTTTGGCAACTCGACTAATGCAAACGATCCTTTCACACGCCAGCATCCCGTGAATATCAATGGGCGCTTCTATCTACCAGGAAATGTCGCAAATTCCTCGCCGCCGGCACCGCGCACGATGGGTTTGCGGGCCTTGGCCAAAGTGCTGGAAATTTCAACGGGGGGAACCATCCAAGACCCTATGAATCCAGCGTCATCCAACTCCACGGACACCATGAGGTTCCGGGGCAACACCATCAATGCCACCATGGTAGTCAACAACATCCGCAACATGAGTTGGTCTACCAGTTCCACATGGGGCAACCGACGCAGTAATAAAAATTTTCCTGCTGATCAATACATCCTCCCGAGTGAAATCATGGAAATCGCTGGAGTCGCCAATGAGGTGGATCAAACCAATTACAACAACAGCTCTACTCACTTTAAATGGAACGAAGGCCGAGCCAGCGCCCTCATCCCCGCTGTCACCACGCGTAGTTCCTTCTTCACCATCTACGCTTACGCGCAGGCAGGCCAACTCCAAAACAAAACCCAGCCCGAAAGCTCAAGTAATCCGTTTATTCCCGACTCCGAAGCCCTTACCAAAACCTTGGTGGAAGTCGAAATCGTTACTGCGGCTACATCGAACGAAACAACAACCACACCAGCCCAATACAAGGTCAAAAAACTCTACACCCAACCGATCCTGATGGGGGATTAGAGTTTTAAGTTTTTAAGCATTAAGTTTTAAGGATCGGAGCGCAGCGGTACGAGCAGATCTCCCGCGTGCTGGTGCGACTGAAAACTGGGTGAACTGAAAACTTGCCGCGCTCCTTCGC
>CAIWSO010000582.1 GCA_903915315.1 uncultured Spartobacteria bacterium
CCCCTTATTTTTCACTACAGGCCCATTGAGCGTAGCGATATTGAACTCGTGAAAGTCGCGGGTCTGCAGCAACTGAGGAAATACGACGTTGCCATCGTAAGCCGTGTATGTGGCGTAATAATTTGTTGACCCATCGTCTTCGATGAATTTCACAAAACGCGCATCTTCGATCCCATTGCTCTCGGTTGGAGCGAAGGGAAAGAGAACTTTTTCGGACATACTGAGACCTTCTGGGAAGCTCACAGTGTAGTTTGCTTGAGCGAGCAGGAGGGCTCGCTCGGCAGCGCGGCGCACATTCGGCTCTTCCGCCGTGGTTCGCATTCGCTGCACCTGATCAGAGAGTTCGCTAAAGCTGAAACTTTCCTTGAGATCACGCGTGCAAGCCATGGCATCCGCGTACTCCACATTGATTTCCTGTAATTTACGCTGAAAGGTTTTTTTATCATACCTCGCCGCTGCCATCGGACGTGGAAGATGAACAAAGCGGGAGACATCATCCATCCGGATGTCCCCATCACTGGCGACGATACCAGATCGAAAAGTGATCGAGGAGACATGCCCCTCTCCCGTTGCACGCAGGCTTAAAATGAATCGCAGTTCGTTCTCTTGAAGGCCGCCCTGGTCGGGTGATGGAATGATACTCGGATTAAAGAGCGCACTCGATTCGAACGAATATTCGTTTGTGAAATAAGCCCCAAGCAGCAACGCCCGTGATTCACTAAGCGCGTTCTCGGTCGGTAGCAGACTCTCAATCTGATGGTAGCGTTCCAAGAAGATGTCGTGAATTCTCTGATGGCGCTCATCAAACTCGGAGAAGACGTCATTCAACTTTTCCTCCACAGCCTCATCCGTCATCTGCATGAGGCGTGAAAAAAGATTCACAACACGTGGATTCGCTTCTTCATTGCTCATCGGCTTCACGATCAGTGAGGGAATAAAAGGCCGAAGCAGCACACGCTTCGGTTCGGGATGAAGTGTCAGAGGAACACGACGGAGTTGGGTTTCGATATCATTCATAATCATTTTTGGGAACGGTGGGTTGAGTTCGAGCGCATTTCGGCGAGCGCAATCAGGAAGGAAAGAGTGGACTCCGCGCCCTGGTTGCGATTCACACGGTTTTCATGGAGTCCGTCGCGGCAACCTCCTGTAGTGGCATCATAAACAGGGAGCCGAAGGGCATTTGACCCCAAGAACCAATCGAAGGAACGGCGCGCTTCGGTTTTCCAGAAAGGATCGCCCGTTGCATGGAAGGCCTCGAAGCAAGCGCTCACGGCCGCACCCGCCTCAAGCGGTTGTTGATCAAATGCCGCTGCATCCCCTCCCCTGAGCCAGAAACCATTCGAGCCAACAGGTCGGAAACATCCATTCGGCAATGACTGGTTTTTCATGAGCCACTGAAGGGCGTTGATGCCCATTTTTTCCATTTCCTGATCTTTGGTCCAACGGCCCGCAATAATGAGGGCCTGAGCGAGGCGAGGATTATCGTAAGCCACAATGTCCTCGGCCCACATCCAATCCGACGTCGCATTTTTTTGGAACAGGGCGAACAACTTCCCAGAGAGTTCCCAACGTAAACGATCCACCATCAGATCCCCATGCAAGGTCCGGAAATACTCGTTTAAGCCGAGCAACGAAAAAGCCCATGCCCTCGGCGATGTGAAGGCAACAACTGGCGCAAGCGCCTCCTCGAAAAGACTAGCGGCCCAAGAACGCAGGCCGGGATTAGTCGTGCGCCCCACCACGGCTCCCAAAGCCCACAGCGCCCGCCCATGACTATCCTCTGAGCCCTCGGTCTCACTCCAATTTCGATTGAAGGCCATAAAGTTTCTAAATCGCCCGGTCTCGTTGACAAACGCATGTTGAAGAAAAGCGGCTGTGGCCGATTGAAGACTCCGTATGAAGTGGTCCGTGTGCTCCTGCTCGGGCAGCATCACTGTCAACAAAAGCGCGCGGGCATTGTCATCGGTGCAGTAGCCGTCCTCGAATCGCGGGATGGTGAAAATCGCATGTTGAAAAACCCCGGTGGAATCACTCATGCGCTCAAGGTGATCCAATCGCATTCGTGGCAACGAACGCTCTCCGCCATTCCCATTGTGGTTTGCCGGCGGGATGCGTTTGGTTTTTTGATACAGATGCCGAACCTCGTCAAAGACGTTGGCGTAATCGCGAGCGACACGAGCCCATACCATTTCGCGGCCCATAATGTAGGCTTCCTTGCGCATCGAGTGCCGAGGCGAACCCTCCGCTAAAAGTCCATTCACCGCATTCGAGATGGAACGTCCATCGCGAAACGGAACCAACACGCCGCGATCATCGGCCAGCAATTCCGCCGCATGCCAGTACGGGGTCGATACCACGGCCTTTCCCGCCCCGAAACAATAAGCCAATGTGCCTGAAGTGATCTGCGCCTCGTTGAGGTAAGGCGTAAGGTAGATATCTGCAGCCCCGATATACTCACACAACTCCTGATGCGCGACATAGCGGTTCACGAACTTCACATTCTCTTGAACGCCGAGTTCCTCGCTCAGACGCTCGAGAGACAAACGATAAGCTTCCCCATCTTGCCGCAGGAGATTCGGATGCGTGGCTCCAAGGATAATGTAAACCGCTCCTGGATTTTCTTTGACAATTTCCGGAAGGGCTTGGATCGCATATTCGATGCCTTTACCAGGAGAGAGGAGCCCAAACGTAAGCAAAACAGGCCGCCCCGCCGCGTCGAATTGTTCCTTGTAGAAATTCGGATCCACAAATGGGATGTCGGGAATGCCATGTGGAATGACGGCGATCTTCTCAGCAGGCACGCCGTGGATATCCCGCAACATGGTGGCTCCTCGCTCCGTCATCACCACGAGCTTGCACGCGCACTCGATCAACTCACCAAAGACCTGACGCTGTTTGGCGTCTGGATTCGCCAGAACGGTATGCAAGGTCACCACCGTGGGCATTTTGGCCCTCCGCAGCAGCGGCAGAATGTAACTCCCCGCCTCCCCGCCGTAAATTCCAAATTCATGCTGAACACAAAGCACATCCACATGAGAGAGATCCAAAAAGTCGGCCGCCCTCAAGTAAGCCGAGACATTGTTCTCCTCGATTTCAAACCGCACCTCACTCGGGTAGTCATAAGAGCAACCCGGATCTGTCACCGTGATCACCGGGCAGTGCCAATCCGGGCGCGCCGCCGCTACGGCATCTCGAAGATCGCGAGTAAATGTCGCAATCCCGCATTTTCTAGGCGGATAGTTTCCCAAAATCGCAACCTTGCCGCTTACTCCAATTTGTTCCATGTGAGCCATCATTTGAAGGCCGAACACTAGGGGAGCAAATCCGACTCTCCCATGGGGCTTAGTCCCCACTGGGCAAAAACGAACCACTATCGGCGGCAGGTCGCTCAAGAGAGGTATTTTTTACCCCGATCGATGCCGCCAACACTCACAAACCTCGATTCTAGGGCCATAAAAAACTCGGCCCGAAAATTGCTGTGGATACCCCATA
>CAIWSO010000583.1 GCA_903915315.1 uncultured Spartobacteria bacterium
AGCGCGCAGTTGGCCCGCTTCAACATCTTGCAGCAAGCGGGGACAGCGATGCTCGCCCAGGCGAACCAATCTACGCAATCGATACTGAGATTAATTAGCTAATAATCAAAATGCTAATTGAACGGCAGATAAGGAGAAATATCTGCGAGAGGAAATAAATCGCAAGAGAAAAGATGAACTGAAGTAGCGAAAACACCGAAAGGAACCCAACCAGTGAAAACCTCTGGTCCAGTCAAATACGGAAGCAAGGAATGCGTCAGAAATCGGAGTCAATATTCTGATGGAAGGATGTATTCCAAAGCAGAGGAGTGGTTTGCGATGCAGATGGGTGCAAGCAAGCTGTCCAGTTTCTGGCGCGATCTTGTTGGTCCATTCTTGAAGTGAAGCAGAAACACACAATCCATTTCTGGGATCAAACCCGAAAACGTGAGGTCGAACACGTCAAATCAAAGCGACCCGATGGCGGCGCGGAAGCTGCAAAAGAAGTAAAGGAATATTATGTTTAACGTAACAAGTGCAACAGGCATTGCCTACCAACTTGGGCAAAACAACAAAAACCTGCAGAGGAGTTTACAGCGCCTCTCAACAATGCAACGCATTAACTCTGGCGCGGACGATCCAGGTGGACTGGCTGTATCCATGAAATTGGGGATTAAAATCCGACAGACGGAGGCCGCAATCAGCAATATGTCGAATGCGAAGTCCTACCTTGAAACGCAGGACGGCGTGCTTAGTACTGCTGCCGATGTGCTTGAAGCGATGGGGGCGGCGTCCATTAATGCTCTAGGAACTACCAATACGACAATGCAGGCACTTTACGAGTTGGAGTTTTCAAGCTACAAGCAGCAATTGAGTGGAATGCTTCAAGAAACATTCAATGGTGAGGCCATGTTTAGCACTGATGCGGATACCTTAGTCACCCCATCGACTGCTACACAGCTCACAATTTCACTCACTGGTCAAACGATGAGTATTTCGAAACTGGATTTGTCGTCCGTAACAAATCTTTTCACGACCGTTGGTGCCACGTCTTCAGGAATAACCACGGCGCTTTCAGGTGCGATAGACAATCTCGCCTCGCTACGTACTACAAATGGGTCCGAGCAGAACAGAATGGGATTTGCTTCAGATTTGTTGGAGGTAAATAAGATAAATCTGGAGGCAGCCAATAGTCGCATTGTCGACTTGGATGTTGCTACCGAGATGGTCAGTTACTCCAAATACAAGTTCTTGGAGGAGTCCAATCTCGCCTTGCTTGCTCAAGCCAATGCAAGGTCGGAAAAGTTGCTGAAACTGCTAGAATAAGAAAATCTATAAAAGAAGCGGCATGTTTGCCTAAGCGGGCATGCCGCTATTTTTCATCTCGGGTGCACCAATCAAGCCAGATTTGTCGTAGAGCATTTTCAAAATGGTGAGCTTGGACTGTTGAGTCGCAGAGGATACTTGCGGCGACTTCCGCGCGGAGAGAATCGCGTAGATGGAACCGGAGGGTGCGGTCTTGGGCGAGGGCAACGGCCTTTTCTATGTAGGCCTCTTCGTTCTCGGTAGCCCATTCGGCGTGGCCGATGGCGCTTAGGAGTGAAAGCCCCACGCGTGCGGCATGGCGATCCCCAATGAGCGAAACGACGGGAACACCCATCCAGAGGGCTTCGCATGTGGTTGTGGTGCCGTTGTAGGGGAAAGTATCGAGCGCAACATCCACTTGGTTGTAGGCGGCGAGGTGAGCCTCTGTAGCGGCCAAGAACCCTGAAATTTCGATTTGGTTTTCAGGGATGCCAGCATGGCTAATACGTGCTAGGACGTTTTTTCTTACGTCGGGGTCTTCCAAAAACATACTCTTGATGAAAAGCCGTGAGTTGGGAACTCGGGCGAGGATTTTTGCCCACACAGCGAGAGTTTGGTCCGTGACCTTGAGGAAATTGTTGAATGATCCGAAAGTGATCGGGGAGGCGACATCCGGCAGGGCGGGCGCGGGGGCGTCTGAGGGGGCTTCGTAGGCCCACGCGCAAGGCGAGAAGCGGGTGAGCTTCTCGGTAGCAAAAGCATCGGCTTCGCCGCTGGGATCGGTGATTTCGTCAACAAGGCGGTGCGTGATGGTTGGAACGCCTGTCGTATTGGGGTAACCAAGGTAGGAGATCTGAACAGGAGCGAGGCCTCGGGCGAGGAGCGGCAGGC
>CAIWSO010000584.1 GCA_903915315.1 uncultured Spartobacteria bacterium
GCCTACTACAGAAATGGCCAACGCGTGCGGCAGAGTTTTTCGACAATCGACGAAGCGAAGCGGGAAGCTCAGGTGGCAGCGCGACAAATCGCAGCCGGGCTGGCGAAAGCCACAGGGCTGAGCATCGCCGAGCGGGAAGCCTACGATGCGGCAAAAGCGATCCTTGAAGCGGCAGGGATTCCGCTGCTTTCCGCAGTCGAGGAATACGCTCAATGCCGAAAAATTCTTGAAGGCAAATCTCTCCTGGCCGCAGTGAGTGACTATGCGCAGCGCAACAAGGGAGTCCGCATAGGGGCGAAGTTGCCCGACCTCATTGAGGAATTCCTCGCAGCCAAAAAACAGGACGGGGCGAGTGACCGTTATCTTTACCAACTCAAAAGCGACGTGAAGCGATTTGCCGAGGCATTCCCCCTGCCGATTCTTCACATCAAGAGCCATCAAATTGATGAGTGGCTTCGTAAACTCGGCGGTGCTCCTCGAACGCGAAACACAGTGCACACGAGTATCCGGACCTTTTTCTCTTGGGCAAAGGCCCGATCCTATCTGCCCAAGAACGAGGCTACGGAGGCCGAAGCGGTCTCAAAGGTGAAAGTGGGAGACACGGAAACTGGCATCTTTACTCCCGCTCAGATCAAGAGCCTGCTGGCAATCGCAACGCCGGAAATGATTCCGTTCATTGCCATAGGAGCCTTTGCAGGTCTGCGTGCGGCGGAAATCGCGAGGCTCGACTGGAGCGCCGTGGACTTGAAACGCAAGATCATCCACTTGCGAGCTGATCAGGCCAAGACGGCATCGCGTCGGATCATTCCAGTCAGCGACAACCTGCGCGCCTGGCTATTGCCGCGAGTCGGGAAAGGCCGGGTCGTCCCCAATGCCGAAATTCAAAAGAAAGTGGCTCCGCTTGCGAGGATTCTGGGCTTCGAGTGGCCGAACAATGTGCTACGGCACTCATTCATCAGCTACCGGATCGCCATAGTCAAAAGCGCCGAACAGGTCGCTCTGGAGGCAGGAAACTCACCAACGATCATCTTCAAACACTACCGCGAACTGGCCACTGAGGAGCAGGCCAATGAATGGTTTGGCATTTTTCCGCTCCCACCAGTCCTCTCAGCGTTTTGAGGAAAGCAATTCCACAAGCGCTTTGAGCCCGAAACCCCGAGGCATGTTACGAGCAATTTCCCAGTTCTGAAGCGTGCGGAGAGAAACGCCGAGATGCTTCGCGGCGTCGTGTTGTGTGAAACCTTTCGCCTCGCGCCAGCGCTTGAGAAGTTTGCGGAATTTGGCATGGTCCATTCAAAAGAACTACGCGAAAAGCGCATATTTGAAAGTTTGCGTTTCCATGTCATTAGTTCTCGGTTTTGGTGAAATACTGAAACGATGAGAACTTCCTGTTTCGTCGGCGATGTTGCGGTTGTGCTGGGTCTTTTCTCAATCTGATCGCAAGAAAACGCAAAAACCCCTTTTTCTGTTCAATGGGAAGACTGTTGGCCGCCGTTTCTTTTTTTTGA
>CAIWSO010000585.1 GCA_903915315.1 uncultured Spartobacteria bacterium
GCGAGTCACGGCCCCGCAGGTAGAGTCCCGCAGGCTCGTCGCTAGGACTGATCAAGAGGTGCGGGCGAAGGCGAAGGCGCAGACGCAGACGCAGCCCACCCCGGTCCTCAAGCAGCTCACCGCGCACAATGTCGTTTGGGACTCGCCCAGCGCGGATATGCACGGCTCGATGCCGATCGGCAACGGTGACCTTGCCGCGAATTTCTGGGTCGAGCCGAGTGGGGATCTGGTTTTCTACCTCTCCAAAAGCGATTCGTGGGATGGTGACCAGGAGCTCCTCAAACTCGGCCGCGTGCGCATCCGGCTCGACAAGCCGTTCGTCCGCGACGGTCGCCCGTTCCGGCAGGAACTCGATCTGGCGCGAGGCTGCATCGTGGTGGAATCCGGCACAGGGGAGGACAAAACCACGGTGGACTTCTGGATCGATGCCAACCGCCCGGTGGTGAATGTCCAGATCAAGGGTGCCGAGGCGTTCACTGCGCAGGTCACTCTCGAGCATTGGCCGCAGGAAACCGACGCCAATCGTCCGACACTGAAGACGGACATCGCGAGGGACGCTTTTGGAGCTTGGCGCGGCGACACGATTCTGCCGGCGGAGGACAACACGATCCGGTGGTATTACCGCAACACCACGAGTATTTTTGCCGAGACCTTGAAAAAACAGCATCTGGGCCATGCGGTGGGGAAATTCCACGATCCGCTGTTGAATCTCACCTTCGGCGGTTTGATCGCGGGGGAGGGATTGGTTTCGAAGGATGACAAGACGCTGGCCACCGCCGCGCCGGTGAAGTCCATCGACTTACGCATTCACGCGCTCACCGCGCAAACGCCCGAGGCCGCCGCGTGGGTCTCACAACTCGACACCCTCCGCGCTGCCAACGACCAGGTCGCCGCCAGCGAAGCTCGTTCAGCGCATGAACAATGGTGGAAGGATTTCTGGACCCGCAGCTGGATTTTCCCGGAGGGCACGGAGGAGGCCAAGGCCGTGGGCCGCGCCTATGTCCTGCAGCGCTGGATTCAAGCCGGGGCTGGGCGTGGAGCCTACCCGATCAAGTTCAACGGATCGCTGTTCTCGGTGGATGGCATAATGAACAAAAAGGGGGGCATAGACGAGTTCGGACCCGACTGGCGCCGGTGGGGCGGGGCCTACTGGTTCCAGAACACTCGGTTGCCGTATTGGCCGATGCTCTACTCCGGCGATTATGACCAGATGGAGCCGCTTTGGAAAATGTATCGCGATGCCGTGCCGCTGCTCAAGGAGCGCACCAAAACCTACTTCAACCACGACGGGATTTTTTGTTCCGAAACCATGCATCCGTGGGGCCTGAACAAGCAAGGCGACTTCGGGTATGACAACGCGGAATTTTACCCTAAAAGCGCCTATATCCGGTTGTATTGGGACAGCGGGCTCGAGCTTTCGCTAATGATGCTCGACCGCTACGCGCACGCTCCGAGTGAGGAGTTCGCCAAGACCACGATGGTTCCGATCGCGGATGAAGTGGTGACTTTTTATGAGCAACACTACCCGAAGCCCGAACCCGGAAAGGCCCGCTTCACTCCCTCGATGGCCTTGGAAACTTGGCACGCCGCCGAGGATCCGCTCCCGGTGGTTGTCGGTCTGCGCACGGTGCTCACGCGGTTGCTGGAATTGCCCGAGTCGCTCAGCACGCCGGAGCAGCGCGCAAAATGGACCAGCTTCCTCGCCGAGTTGCCGGAGACTCCCGTGGCCGAGGAGAACGGAAAGAAATGGATTCTGCCCGCCCGCACTTTCTCTAAGAAAAGAAATTTGGAGAACCCTGAACTCTACGCCGTCTTTCCCTACCGCGCTTACGGCCTCGGCAAGCCTGACCTCGACACCGCCCGCGAAACTTGGAACCGGCGCTTGGTCAAGGCCACTGGCGGCTGGCAGCAGGATTCCATTCAAGCCGCGCTCCTCGGCCTGACCGATGAAGCCAAAGGCTATGTCATCACCAACGCCACCAATCCCTCGCCGGTTGCCCCGAAGCTTCCCAAACCCTCGCGGTTTCCTGCGTTCTGGGGGCCGAACTACGACAGCACGCCCGATCAGGACCACGGCTCGGTGACCCTAATCGCGCTGCAGCGGATGCTCATGCAATGCGAAGGCGACACGATCCGCTTAGCGCCAGCCTGGCCGAAGGACTGGAACGCCAGCTTCAAACTCCACGCCCCGAAAAACACCACCGTCGAAGGCCGCGTGGAAAACGGCAAGGTCACCGACCTGAAAGTAACACCCGAATCCCGCCGCAAGGATGTGGTTTTTGGAGTTGAATAAATGTAGCCTATCTCATCGTTAGGGAGCTCAAACTTACATCTATGAAATCACGCATCACTCCATCAATCCTCGCCCACCTTGCGGCTGCCACACCCATTCTTACTTGTCAGCGCCTAAGCTGCTCTGCATTTTTGGTGTTCTTAGCGGTCGGTCTATTTGCGTGCTCGAGCAAAGATCCGCGTGCCGTCGAAAACGATGCATCGCGAGTCACGGCCCCGCAGGTAGAGTCCCGCAGGCTCGTCGCTAGGACTGATCAAGAGGTGCGGGCGAAGTCGCAGTCGCAGTCCACCCCGGTCCTCAAGCAGCTCGCGGCCCACAATGTCGTTTGGGACTCGCCCAGCGCGGATATGCACGGCTCGATGCCGATCGGCAACGGCGACCTCGCTGCGAATTTCTGGGTGGAGCCGAGTGGCGATCTGGTTTTCTACCTCTCCAAAAGCGATTCGTGGGATGCCGATCAGGAACTCCTCAAGC
>CAIWSO010000586.1 GCA_903915315.1 uncultured Spartobacteria bacterium
GCGATATCGACGGCGATGATCGTGGGTTTGGAGGGCAAGAGTTTTTCGATTGTGTCGAACCCAGTTAAAACGGCGACATCGAGGACACCTCCGTGACGCGCCGTTTCGATGTCGTGTATCATATCCCCCACGAACATGGTTTCCTTGGGGTCGAGTTCATGTGTTTTGAGGATTTCCCGGATCTTTTCCCGTTTGTCCATGATCTCGGTGTAAGCGACTTCAAAATAATCCCTCACTCCGAGTCGTTGTGCCTGTCTTTCAAAGTGAGAGGTTTTGATCGTGCTGAGGAGAAACGTCCTCCGGCCTGTGTTTCGACAAAAGATCAGGAAATCGAGGGCGCCCGGAAGGAGGTCCACCTTATCGTTAAGGCCAAGAAAGAATCGTTCGTAGAGAGCTTCCAATCCCTCCGCTTCGGCCTCGGGGAGGAGGTCGGCGTAGAATTCCGAAAAAGGGAGACGGAAGTGCGTTCTGAAATCTTCTAAAGAAAGCGGGTCTCGCCCGTATTCTGTAAAAATGAGGTTAGTCGCTTCCAGAACTGCGGCGAGGTCGTTTGCGAGAGTTCCTGACCAATCTAGAATCACGTTGCGGATCATTTGTCTTAAAATAAAATTGAGGCTCGGCAACCGATCACCAACGCGTTGTCGATGCTGCTTTGTCCGCCTGGATTGATAATGTATTGGATGTCGGGTTGTATGGTCATCCATGGGGCCAACTCGGCTTGATAAGTCGCCTCCAATACCATCTCCGATCCGTTTGCGGGAAAGTCCGCGTCGGGCGATGGTCGCTGCCATTTTGAGTTGGTTTTTGCGCAACAAAAGGCAAGTCCGATTGTATCATTGTCCCGCTTAGGAATGAGTCCTTTGTAGGTCAGGCCCGTATCAAAATAAAAGTCTACCGCATTGCGGTCGGGTGGGGTGCACCCGACTCGAGCGAAGCATCCGACGCCTTGGTCTTTTTTTTCTGTGTCGCTTGTGAAGGTTGTGCAGTCGGTTGGGTTACAGCATATCGAAGGGAATAGTGTCCCATCTGAGGACTCGCGAAAGAGCATTTGATCCAAGACCAAATAATATCCGGAATTGCCGGAGGACGTTGTCTCTGCAAGCGCATCGGCGCATTCGCCGGTCTGAAACCAAGCCCCGATTTTGATCGTTCCGGGTAGGATTTTTGATTCTTCTGCTTGCCCCCAGCGGAACTGCGCTTCGTTCATAAAAGTGAATCCCGTTTCTTCATCCAAGCGCCAGCGGAACCCGTGTCTGTTGATGTTAGGCTCAAAGACGTTTCCTTGAAATCCCGCAGTCAAAAAAGTGAACCAATCGAGAGGGTTCCAAGCTATTCTAGTTCCTGGTGTTCCCATAGGAAAAGCGGGACCACCATTGGGAAGGTTCATTGATGCAAAAGGTGGCCACCCAAATGTGGCATTGATAAAAAGACTGCCGTAATCGGAAATGAGAAATTCCGAATCAGCTGTGATTTGCCCTGCCCGTAGTGACAGTTGTCCATCCATCAAATCTTGCTGAGCCCAAAGATCCGTCATGCAAAGCGTGTTGAAGCCTGCAATATTCGATATGGTGAGGAAATTGCC
>CAIWSO010000587.1 GCA_903915315.1 uncultured Spartobacteria bacterium
CCCCTTAGTCGGAGGATGGCCCATGGCGCGCACTTGGCTGAGCATGGTCGGCCTCTCCTGCGGTTCCTCGTTCACGGCAGACCACTGGTTTCTGGAGAAGTTCGATCCCTACCTCCGCAATTTTGAAATCCTCCAGCCACCGGCCCATGAGGAAACAGAAATCCTCGACCTCGGCATCTCCCCCGAGTGGCCGCGACTTGTCGGCAAGGTCCAGCGCCCTTGGGGATCGTGGGTCGTCGCCCTGCTGTGGAATCCCGCCCCATCGGAGCAGAAGGTGTCCCTCGACTTTTCGGAGATCGGCGGTCGCCCGGGATCGCGCTACGCCGTGTGGTCCTTTTGGGACAACGCCTACCTCGGCGTCACGGAGGGCTCCTACTCCACACGCTTCCTTGGCGCCTCGGCCTCGGAGCATCTCGTCCTCACCGAGTTGCCACGCGATTCGATGAAGCCTGTCCTGATCGGGTCCAATTTCCACATCTACTGCGGCGCGGCGGAACTCAAGAACGTGACCGCTCTGGATTTCGGCATGTCGATCGAGTTCACCGATGCGGGAGCCTCGTCGGGGAGCCTTTTTGTTTACAGCCCCATCCAGCCCGCGCTGCCCTCCGCCATCGGATGCGTGGTCGCGGGTATCGAATCCGCTGGGGAGAACGCTTGGAGGATCAATATCCGCGACCGCCGGATCGGCGAGCCCCAGAAAGTGGAATTGAGTTTTCCCGTGTCCCTCCCCCTGCACCGCCAGACCTGGTTTTGGATTTTGTCCGGCCTCCTGATGGTCAGTGCGGGCTTCGGAATCCGGAAATACTTTGACTGGCTGGGATCCTGCAGGGCATTGGAGCAAACCCGCGCGCTCCACGAGGAGCGGGCCCGCATCGCGCGAGATCTCCACGACGAACTCGGCGCCAGCCTCGCCCATACTTGCATGCTCGGCGACAGGATCGAACGCGCCGGAGAAGCCCACGGAGGCATCATCCAGCGCATCCAGCAAAACTCGCGGGAAAGCCTCCGCCGCCTCGATGAAATCGTCTGGGCCGCGAACCCCGAACGCGACTCTGCGGAGCACCTCGCCGCCTACCTTTCGAAGTTCGCCCAAGAATTCCTTGCCGATTCGGGAATCCGCTTACGGATCGAGATTCCGGACGAGCTGCCCCCGTGCCGTCTCGACTCGAAGATCCGGCACAACATCTACCTCGCCACCCGCGAGGCCTTCCGCAACGCCGTGCGCCACGGCTCTCCATCCTCCCTCATCCTACGAATCTCCATCGACGGCGGAATGTTGGCGGTCGCCGTCGAGGATGATGGATGCGGATTCAATCCCGTAACCGCTCGAGATTTGGCCCGTGGCATCGCCAACATGCACACCCGCATTGAGGGGATCGGCGGCCGCGTCACCATTTCCAGCCATCCAGCAAAGGGGTGTGCGATTTCATTCACCATCCCGCTCCACACAAAACCATGAAAGCCACCGCACGATCCAGAAAACTTCTTAACATCGCCTTGGTCGAGGACGATGCCGACCTCGCCGAGAGCATCCGCCTCATCCTCGAGAATGCAGGTCACGACATCCGCTTCGTCGGTCTCGCCAACTCCGCCGAGCAGGCCCTCGCCGAATTTCCTGGTCTCAAACCCGACCTCGTTCTCATGGACTTGAAGCTCCCCCGCATGCAAGGGATCGAGTGCGTCGCCCGTCTCACCACACTCCTGCCCGATGTCCAGATCGTCGTCATCACCGTCTTCCACGACACCGAGGCGGTTTTTGAATCCCTCGCCGCCGGAGCCCTCGGCTACTTGACCAAGCCCATCACCTCCGATCAGCTACTCGAG
>CAIWSO010000588.1 GCA_903915315.1 uncultured Spartobacteria bacterium
CGATTTCGCAGATGATCTGTCGTAGCTCTGAGGAGTGGCTGATGTGATCAAGCACCATGGGGAGCGAGTTCCAGTCGGGATTGATTGTGCTGGCTTGGGTGATGATCGATTGCGCTACTTCGGGAGGAGCGTAGTAGAGGTCTTTGGGGAATTGCACCGCCCAAGGCACAGTTGTTGGCCTGCCGTAGAGTTCGCCGTTGATGAAGTTCGCACAGCGTCCGAGAAAAAGTCCGACCGGCGTCGCAACCACAATGCCATCTCCCACATTTAACCACGGGATTTTTTTTCGTCTGGCATAGATGAAAGTGAATATCGCAACGCCGAGGATCCCTCCATGGCTGGACATCCCGCCATCCCAGAACTTGAAAAAAATCAACGGATCTTGGATGAAGTTAGTCCAATCGTAGAAAAGCATGTAGCCGAGCCTGCCTCCCAAGATGACGCCGAAGAGGGCCGTTCCGGTGATGAAGTCGCCCACTTCGGAGGGCCGGATATCGGAGTATCCCTTGCGAGCCAGATGAACGAAGAGGCCGTATGCCGCCGCAAAGGCTAAGACATAGGCGAGGCCATACCAACGCAGGCCAATGCCATTTCCAAATTCAACGAGGAACGGACTTAAATCATGGATGTAATACGCGAGCACGAGGCAGGCAGTATTCCCTTAAAGATGGAGATTTTCCACGCCGAAATCCATCGGACTCATTTTCCCGTCAGGGAAAGAAGCGTCCGTAATGTGTCTGCAACGAAAAGCGGTGTTCGAGGCTTACTTTTTTTGGTTCAGCTTGATCGCCGTTTTGCCCGTCGCCGGTTTGGATGCAGGATAGGCTTCGGCGTCCGGTTCTTTCACTTCTGCGAGAAGTTTTTTTACGATGTCGAGCGTGGAAAGGCCTTCCGAGTCCGCTGCAAAATTCGTCATAATTCTGTGGCGTAACACCGGAGGTGCCGCTCGGCGAATATCCGCACAACTCACATGGAGCCGACCCTCTAGAATGGCGGTCGCCTTGGCTGCTAGAATCAAGCATTGGCCGGCTCGAGGGCCCGCGCCGGTGGATATGTAGGTTTTCGTGAGTTCTGGCGCATTGGGATTTCCTGGCCGAGTGGAGCCTACGAGTTTGGTGACATATTTGATCACATGGTCCGAGACGGGAACTTTTCGCACAACGGCTTGAAGTTGGAGAACGTCTTCTTGAGTCAAAACGGGTTGAGGTTGCACGCGAACGCCAGCAGTGGTCGCGCGAAGAATTTCTTCCTCTTCCTCGGGTAGTGGATAATCGACCCAAATATTGAACATGAAGCGATCGAGTTGGGCTTCGGGGAGGGGATATGTGCCCTCTTGTTCAACGGGGTTTTGAGTCGCCAAAACGAAGAATGGTTCAGCCAGCTTGTAGGACGTGTTTCCTGCCGTGACCATTTTTTCCTGCATGGCTTCCAGCAAGGCGGCCTGAGTTTTTGGTGGGGTTCGGTTGATTTCGTCCGCAAGGAGAAGGTTACAAAAAATCGGTCCTTTGATGAAACGAAACTCCTTTTCACCTGTGGATTTATTTGTTTCGAGCACATCGGTTCCGATAATATCGCCCGGCATCAGGTCGGGGGTGACTTGAACGCGTTTAAAGTTGAGGTTGAGGACCTCGGAAATTGTTTTGACCGTTAATGTCTTGGCCATTCCCGGCAACCCGATGAGCAGGGCATGGCCATTAGCTAGAATGCACATCAGAATTTGATCCAATACGTCCTTCTGACCCACAATCACCTTGCCGACTTCTGCGCGAATCCGCTCGGTGAGGACCTTCATTTTTTCAACCAAGGCTAATTCATTTTCATTGGTGTTCACTGCCGTTTCCGCAGGCGCAGCAGTTGCTGGCTCATCGGCGATTTCATTCTGAAAAATGAAGCTGGTTAGGCCAACGGTGACTACATCCCCTGGTTGGAGAGCAGCGCTTTCAACTGGGGTGCTGTTAAGCTCGGTGCCGTTCGCACTGCCAAGGTCTAAAAGCCACCAGTGACCCTCATGGAAACGCAGTTCCGCGTGTTTGGTGGAAGCGGATAAGTCATCAAGCAGGATGTGAGCGTCAGGATCGCGTCCAATCGTAATGGATTCACTGGATAGGTCCCTGCGTTGCCCTGCGTAAGAGCCTTCTGTAAATTCGATGTAAGCCATAATGTGTTTTTGGTGAAGTTACTTAGTGATATCTAGGTCTCCGAGATCTTTTAGTTCATCGGTCACACGAATCCCGGACAAGGATTTGGTAAATGTGTATTTTGGGGGAGCGACAAGGACGGGTTTGACCCACGTGGGATAGAGATCGCGCGCGCGAACGACCTGCCATCCGACACCGACATCTTTAAAAGTAAATAATTTGTATGTCCGCTTGAAGTCCTCGCGGAAGAATTCACCGGGTTTATATTCAGCCATAAGGTCCGATTTTTTTTCCCGCATGAACGTGCAAATCAACGCCGCTGGGCTCCCTCGACCGGTCTGTCCCTCGACTCTGTTGATGATTTTTTTAGGGTAAAAGGGCTCGGACTTCAGAAGGGTTTCCTCGATTTTTTTTAGATCCTCTTCCGTGAGCGTGTTCTCTTCCTTGCTTAAAGTGACGCCGTCGAAGAAGGCGTCATCATAAATCACAGCGAGATCGTATTTTCCTGGTGGCAGTCCCGTGAATTGAAACTCATTGCGAGTGCTCCCTGTAATAGCGCCCATATAAACTTTTTCTTGGGATGCAGAGGGAATGGCTAGTATCTGCTCGATGGATTTAGCAGGTTCGGTGATGCGTCCTTTAAAGCCACCAGCGCACGCGGGGTCTGGTGTTGTGTAGAGGCGAGTTCGCTCTGGAGGCTCGTTGCCGAAAAGGGCAGAAATACTGACGATCGCTAAGAGGCAAAAAGAAGGAAGGAGTCGCATGTGAATGGTCTATTTGCCGGCAAGAAAAGCTTCCAACTCGGCTGATACGGGATGGTA
>CAIWSO010000589.1 GCA_903915315.1 uncultured Spartobacteria bacterium
ATGTTCCGTTCTTATTGGGTTTACTTGGCCACGGTGATTTCAGAGAGTCCGATGTTGCGCGTGCTGGGTTTGACCTTGGTGACGAAGAAGGCGACCCAGGAAACGGTCTTGGGGGCGAAAGTTACCTCGGTGCCGGTCTTGCCATCGTCGGCCAACTCGCCGACCGGTAGGGTGGTACCATCAGAGAAAACCAGCAGGCCGGCCTGCACTTGGTCTATGTCATTTGGCCTGTCGTAGAGGGTGATCTTGCCGATGGTGACCGGCGGCTCCCAGGCCAGGCGGAAGAAAGCGGTATCGCGTTCGCCGTTGGAGGACCATTCGTTGGCGCTTTCGCCGGGAAAGCCGCCGGCTACGCCGTCGGTGAGCCCGGCCACCGCAGAATCCTTGTGGGTTGAGCTGGCGGCCACCTTGGCCTCGCGGGCCAGGTTGGTGCGGGAGGTCAGCGGGGTTTCATGCGGCGGCGCCTCGCCTGGCTTGAGCAGGCGAAGTTCCTGCAGGCACATGGCGTAGCTGCTGCCTGGAGGATCGGTTCGGTAGGCCTTGCGTCCCCACATGAGGTTGCAGAAATTGGCCGAGTAGCACAGCCAAAGGGTCCGGCCGTCGTCCGAGATGAATTTCGATGGGATGTTGACAAAGTAGGCCTGCTCACCGAAGTCCTGCATCCACGAAACCAGCTTCCAAGGACCGGTCATCTGGTCGGCCTCGAAGATGCCGGTGCTGTATTTGCTCTCGGTCGTGCCGCCATCGGTCACGCACATCAGGTATTTCTTCAGCGGCGCGTTGTAGGTGATGGTGACACAGCCGAGGCGGTTGTCCCACTCGAAGATCGGTTTGATGTTCGCGAAATCGGCCGACCAGATGGCTTTGCCGTCGGCATCGTTCCCGGCAAAGAACTCGTAGGCGGCAGGATCGTTGATGGTTTCGGGGCTGGGAACGACCCGGCAGAGATAGATCTGGTCGCCGGTGATCCAGCTAGCGTTCGCCTTGCGGTCTTCCAGGTCGAGTTCGGTCGTGCCATGGCCGACCAGATAGGCTTTGCCATCGGGCGAATGCTCCATGTTCTTGCCAAAGTCGACAAAGTGCGGTGAGCCCAGTTTGATCGGACCCTTGAACTTCGTTGGCTCGGGAAAGAGGGCCTTTCCGGGTTCGGTCGAGCGCGGCGAAGGCGTCCAAGTCTTACCGAGATCCTTTGAGATGTGGAAGCCGGCGCAAGGACCCAGGATTGGCCAGTTGAGACCGTAGTCGCCGTTGGCCAGGCCATAGGTGCCGATGTACCAGATGCCGTTGTGCATCAGGCCACCGCAGGGGTAGCGGCCGCCGTAGGGGGCCGGATTGCCAGGGATGGTCCCTGGCTCGAGCACCTGGAGCTTGAGCGGATCGTCGCCGGCGATGACCGCATGGCCCACGACCGCATCCTTGCCGCCCGAGAAGGAACGCACCCCGTTGACTAAGCCATCGGTGAAGGGCGAATAGAGCCGGCCATCGGCACCCCACGACGGATACCAGGTATCGGCTCCGGTATATTCCGCATGGCGGCCGGTGAAGACAATGCCGGTGGCGGCCTCTGACTTGGGCGCCGGACAATCCGCCGGCGGCTCGGATGGCCACAGCCATTCCGCCTGTGCTGGCAGGATCGATAGGGAAACTGCAAAAATCGCTGAGAGTGTTTTCATAAACAATTTCTTTTGATTTAATTGGCGAGATTTAGTGCATAAAAATCTCATTTAAAGGAATTTTGGAGCCCGGGCCTTCGCAGGCAATTTTCGGGATAGTCGGGAAGTAGGGCGTGGTGGTTAGTTGGTTTGTGGGTTTGGCTCGGAGGAGCCGGCAGCCAGTCCGAGGGCCCAGCGGATGCCTCCGAGAAGGTGACTCCTAAATTGGTTGGATGTCTCGACCGGGTTGATGCGGCCCTTGAGGGCGGGGTCGGTGCTCCACAAATCCTCGCGATGGCCGAGGGTCGTGTAGAAAACTCGTCCCTCGCCGAGTCCGCGTACCCACGCGACCGGGAAGAATCCTTTTTCTTCGGGCTTGTTCGGGTGGTGAGGCATGAACCAGATGGAGCGGACTTTTTCGCGGTCATGGTTTTTAATGAGATACATTTCCTCTTGGGAGAGGGTCCAGATGTCCCCGATTTTAGCATTGGCTGGATGCTCCTTGTCCCCTGCGTGGAGGGTAGCGGGAACTTGGGGGCCGTGTCCGTCAAAGGTGCCGCAGAGCATGTCGGTGAAGGGAAGCGCGTCCTTGAGAGTGTCGCTGCCTGCGTGCATGCCGATGAAGGCTCCGCCGGATTTCACCCAGTTGGCAAACCCCTCGAGATCGGGAAGCGGGAGAGCGCCCGAGGTGTTGCAAAACACAACGGCATCGATGCGGTTGTCGCGCAGCGCCTGTGGCGAGAGGGCCTCGAGGGTTTTAGCCATGGCCGCATCGAACTCCGCCTTTTTGAGATCCGGTTTTACATCAAGCTTCCACTTTGCGATGGCCTCTTTGTGTTCGGCGAGGGCGGCGTTGTATTTGTCGAGTTGCTCTTGGGGAGCATCGCCCGCCGGTTTGCGCGGAGGCTTGGGCGGTTGGGGCACCTCGATGTCCGGTTGGCGGAGCCAGGTGACGATCTCGAAGTCCGGCGCGGAGGCATCCAACGCTGCAAGGGCTTCCTCGCCATAGGGGATCGACGAGTGACGGAACCCCACGGTGGTGGTGCACACGAGGACGCGCTTGGGGGCGTCGGCGGCTTCGGCTACGATGG